>JBGARM010000100.1:0-9141 GCA_044230215.1 Thermoanaerobaculia bacterium
AATAGGTCAGCGGCGCGCTCAACGCGGTGCGCCCCGCACGCAGAGCTCGCTTCCCTCGAACAGGTAGGTGCGGAGCGAGTCGGGGCGATAGCGCGGGGAGCGGCCTCGGCTCGAGCTTCGGGCGGCTCCTAGACTCGCCTAAGCCGCCCCCAGGGCAAGGTCGAGCGCCCGGAGGTTGCGCCGGAGCTCGAGCAGCGGGGCGAGGTCTAGCAGGGTTGAAGAGGCGCCCTCTTGGCTTACCGGACCAGCGGCCCTGACCGCGCGGCCGGTCTAGGGGCCTGCCTGACACCGAAGCGTCAGACCCGCGCGAGCGACCGATGAAACGGTGACGGGCGGGAACCCAGCGCCTGCTCGGCGCCGGCGTGCTCTTGCGACCGGAGTAACGCTGAACTGACGGTCGGGGATCCCGCCTGGCTTGCGCAAAAGTTAACCCAGGGTTAACCTTTGTGCGTGGCGCGAATTCCCCGGACCAAGCGATCTCCCGACTGGGACAGCCTCTTCGTCGTGGCCCAAGGGCAGGATGGCTATTTCACGACGACACAGGCCAGCCAGTCGGGGTACTCCCGCCCCCTCCTGCACAAGCACTAGCGAGCGGGTCGCAAACAGTACCGAGAAGGTATAGGCGACCAGCGCGGCATCGAAGTGCGCCAGGTTGCGCGAACCGGCGACGATCAACGCGCCGAGCGCTGCGGTCGCGCCGATGCCCCAGGCAATGGGTCCGGCAGTATCACCCCTCGTCGCGTCGCGGATCTCGGTGTCGAACCGACCTCCTCTCGCCGCGTCGATGCTATCCCGTCGAGGCCGGAATGGGCGCCCTTGCGACCGTCTTCCTCGCTCAGGCGGCGTTCGTCTCGTGCATCCTGCGCAGGCGGCGATCGAAGCTACTAGCGAAGACTCGCTTCATGACGGCGAGCTTCGCGCTCTGCCAGCGATAGCGTTTCGGCGAGAGGGATCGGCACTCTTCGGGCAGCATGACGAGCGAGACATGGATGTTCGGTGCGCAGCCGATCGGCAGACCCGCCTCCATCGTCGCCTCGTAGAGACGCCGAAAGACGGGCACGAGCTCCTCGGTCTTCGGTGGATCGGCATCCTCGAGGTCAGTGCCCACGAGCGGCCGGAAGACGCAGACGGTCGGGATCGCTCCCACCGAGGTGATCCAGTCGATCGCCGCGATGGAGGACTCCGGCGGCTCGAGCCCGGCGATGATCTCGCCGTTGGTGACCCATGGCTCGCCCTTCGGGCCGCGGCGGGCGAGCGTCGCGCAGTAGCGCGTCGCCTCGAGGTAGTAGTCGAGACCGTACTCGGCATGTTTGCCTGGACAGATCTCCTCGAACAGTTTGCGATCAAAGATCTCGAAGCAGAACGAGACGCGGTTGACGCCGATTTCGCGGAGGCGGTCGTAACGCTTGAGGTCACGGTGTGGCGGCGTCTGGACGCCGACCAGCAGGCCGAGCTCCTTTTTGATGCGCAGGATGTATGGTTCGAGGATGTCGAGGTAGGTGTCGCCGTCGTAGTGGCCCGTGTTGAAGTCGACGTAGGTGATGCCGCTCTCCCGTCGCGCGGCACGGATCACCGCCATCACCTCGTCGACCGACTTCTCGTCGGCATCGTCGACACCCAGGTTGAGGCCGACCGAACAGAACTTGCAGTTCACCTTGGTCGGCTTCTGGGTCCAGTACTCGCAGACTTTCGCCTGGTAGATGCCGAGGTAGGTACCCTGCAGCGTTCCGATGCGGGTCATCGGCTTGCCGTTCGCGAGCGCGGCATCGTACCAACCGGGCCGTGGCGAGAGCGTGACGTCGGCGACCGATGCACCGCCGTGCCGAAGCCGGTAGCGACCGCTCTCACGATGGAGCGTGTAGGGAGAACGCTGCGCGAAGCTTTCGGAGACCGGCACATTGGTCCACAACCCGCCCGGCAGGATGAGCTCGAGGCCGCTTCCGAGCCCGGCTCGCGTGCGCAGGATCTTCCGTCCGCCGTCCTCCTCGATGAAGCAGGAGTCGTCCATGCGCACGCCCTTGCAATAGAGATCGAGCTTGAGCAGGGCGGGGTTCGTGCGGAGCTCGGCGACGTTAACGAGTTCGGAAGACATCGAAGCCTCCAGGGTCGGTGATCGAAAGCGCTGTCGGCAGATGCGGGTCAGGCGGGTGGGAAAGGTTCCGTCACCCGTCGCGGCGATCTCAGGCCGAGGCGCGCGCGAAGCGGATGTTGTTCTCCAGATGAATGTGCTGGTGCAGGTCGGCTTCGAGCGCTTCGAGGCCGTGCCAGAGCGCGTTCCAGGTGTTGCACGCTCCGGCCGGCGCGTGGAAGTCGTCGGTCAGCTCGCGAATGCGGCCGAGCTCGACGCCGACGCGCGAATGATCGTCGATGAACGGAGCCATGGGCGCCACGGAATCCGGGTCAGAGGCGCCGCGGGCGAGGATCGCCGGGAACAATTCCTCTTCTTCCCCTCGCATGTGCTCGTCGAGCTCTCCCTTGAGCCTGCAGAAGCTCTCGAGCAGGGCGCCGAGGCGCTCCGGGTCCTTGTCGCCGTGCACGCGGACGACCTTGCGCGCCATCGACTCGAGCCGCGGCAGCTCCTCACGCAACGACCCGTGGAAGCGGTCGACGATGTGGCGCACGAGGTCGTCGAGAGGTCGCGCGTCCCACCGTGTATCGGGTTCGTCGGCTCCTGGTGCCGCGATCGTGCGCTCGATCTCCTCGAGTACGTCGGCCGTGTCGAGTCGGCGTTTGGCGCACGCGTCGGCGAGCGCAATGCCGCCGCCGCAGCAGAAGTCGATGCCGTGACGGGCGAAGACGCGCGTCGCGAGGGGATAGCGGGTGGCGATCTCGCCAACCCGGGATTCGGGGGTCGGATTCATGAGGCGGCTCTCCTGCGCCGTGCGGTCAAGGTGATGAGCGGCTGTTTCTGCGGGCCGACCGCGTAGGTGCAAGATGGCGCGCCATCCGGGATGAAGCTCTCGCGTTGGAGCGTGTCGCCGAGCAACTCGCCGACCAGTTCCATCTCCGCGCGGCAGGGGAGGCGCGAGACTTCGACCAGTTCGCGCAGCGGGCAGTGGCAGAGGCGCAGGTGGCGTCCCGAATCGTCAGTAACCACCTCGGCGAGGAAGCCGTCCTCGCAGAGGAGCTTCGCGACCGCGTCGAGGCGCTCTTTGGCGGGGACGTCGGCGAGCCGGGCCTCGGCCGCGGCACGCTTGCGGCGCAAGCGCGCGGCGAAGAAACCTTCGAGCAGCGCGCCATGGCCGGAATCGAGGAGGAAGCTCGCGAGCTCGCGCAGCAGCTCGCGGTCGCGCCGCGGAAAGAGCGCCTCACCGGCCTCCGTGAGGCGGTAGCGGACGCGCGGCCGCCCCGGCCCGGAGCGCAGCAAGCCGCAGCGCTCGGCGAGCCCCTGCGCGACCAGCGCCTGCAGATGACTGCGTACGGTCTCTGAGGCGAGCTCGAGCGAGCCTTCGAGCTCGGCGAGCGTCGATTCGCCACGCCGCTTGAGCGCCTCGAGCAGCGCGCGCTGGCTCGCGCCGATCCCCGGGGAGGCGATCGTTCCTTCGGAGCTCATCGCGAGTCCCGGCAGGCGTCGAAGCTCTTCACGGCGGTGATTCTGCCGTTGACTTTCACAATTGTCAAGGTTAACGTCATGGCAATAGCTAAAACAAATGACGGTGCCCACGCTGATAGGACGTTGAGCTGCGCCGGACGCTATGGAGGCAACGACGATGTACGGAGCGATCCTCTTCCTTCACATTCTGGCTGCGACGGTGTGGACCGGCGGCCATCTGGTCCTGGCGATTGCAATCCTTCCGCGCGTGCTGCGCGAGCGCTCGCCGGCCAAGCTGCTCGAGTTCGAGTCGGCCTACGAGCGCGTCGGCATCCCCGCGTTGGTCGTGCAAGTCGCGACCGGCCTCTGGCTCGCGCACCGGATGGTCCCCGAGCTCGGCCGCTGGCTCGCTTTCGACGATCCGGTCGCGTCGCTGGTCGGCGTCAAGCTCCTACTGCTCGCCACCACGATCGGCTTCGCCCTCGACGCGCGGCTGCGCTTGATCCCCCGCCTCTCGGAGCGGACTCTAGGCGCGCTCGCCTGGCACATCGTCCCGGTGACCCTGGTCTCGGTCCTCTTCGTCGTCGTCGGTGTCGCCTTTCGGACCGGGTGGTTCTACGGTTGAGCGACGTACCGGACCTGACCGTGGTCATGGTCCGCGGACGCGCGTTCGGCGAGAGTCGGCGGCCATGGCACGTTCTATCGAGCCCTTGGTGAGCGATCGCCGGGCCGTCGCGCGGTGGCTAATGATCTGCTGCGGGCTGCTCGCGCTACTGATCGGCGTGGGAGGGATCACCCGGCTGACGCGGTCGGGGCTTTCGATCCCCGAGTGGCGGCCGGTGACTGGGATCCTGCCGCCGCTCGCCGAGCGGGCCTGGGAGGAAGCCTTCGCCGGGTACCGCGAGACGCCGGAGTACCGGATCGTTCATCACGGTATGACGCTCTCCGAGTACAAGCGCATCTTCGCGTGGGAGTACCTCCACCGGCTACTGGCTCGGCTGCTTGGCCTCGCCTTCGTGGTGCCGCTCGCGCTCTTCGTTTGGCGACGCCGTCTGCCGCGCGGGTTCGGTCACCGGCTCGTCGGCATCCTCGCCCTCGGCGCGCTCCAGGGCGTGGCCGGCTGGTGGATGGTCGCGAGCGGGCTGGTCGACGAGCCGCGGGTCAGCCACCTGCGCCTGACCGTGCACCTCGGGCTCGCGCTGCTGCTGTTCGCGGCACTGCTCTCGGCCGCGCTCGAGCTCGCCTGGCCTCGGCCCGCAGCGGCCCGGCGCGGCGCGGCGGCGGCGCTAGCCGGCGCGCTGGTTATTGCGGTCTTTCTGCAGGCGCTCGCCGGGGCGCTGATGGCGGGGTCGCGCGCAGGTTATCTCTATCCGACCTTTCCGAAGATGGCGGGCGAGCTCGTTCCGTCGAGACTCTTCGCGGTCGATCCCTGGCCGGCAAGTCTCTGGCGCGACCTGGCGACGATCCACTTCGTCCACCGCTGGTCGGGAATCGCGATCGCCCTGATGGCCCTTGCCGGTCTCGCGGCGGCCGTCCTCCGCCCGGCGCCGAGTGCGCTGCGCGGGGCAGCGTCACTGGTCGCGGCGCTCGCCGCGACGACTGCCGCGCTCGGCGTCTTCACCGTGACCTCAGGCGTCGCGATCGTCCCGGCGGTCGTCCACCAGTTGCTCGCCGTGGCGCTGCTCGGCGCCGCAATCCTGGCGCAACACCGGGCGGTGAACGTCGAAAGATCGGCGCTCGATCCGCGCGCCGGGCGCTATGGCGAGACGCCCGACCAGGCGGTCGGGTAGCCCGACTCGAAGCCGTCGGCGAAGATCCCGGTGACGGCGAGCGGCAGCGACCGCGCCGCCATCTCGATCGGCTCGCCGCGACGGGTCTCGACCCACAGGTCGTGAAGGATCTCCCCCCAGTCGTCGGTGACGTTGCCGTCGCGCAGTTCCTCGATGTAGTAGCGCGGCAGGCTCTGGTAGAAGAGGGCGACCTCGGCACGCAGGGCGCCGGCCGGAATCTGGAAGCGGACGTCGCTCCAGTACTGGCCGTCGGCGTAAGTCGCGCCGACCGCGGGCGCTCCGCCGGCCTCGAACGCGGCGTTGGTGAAGCCGCGCGGCGGGATCCGGTTGTCCTTCTCGATGGTGTCGGCGAGTGCCATGTGGCCGGTCAGGCCGGTGGGGAGGCCGGTCGCCGCAGCGGCGTCCTCGGAAAGGCCTACCCGCATCTCGTACACGGTGGTCGTCGCTTCGTCGAGCTCGGCCGCGTCCGCGTCGTAGTGGCCGTGCTCGCCGACCATCGCCCCGGCAGCGTCGAAGAATCGGACGTTCAGCCAGATGCGCCGCCCCTCGATGTGGCCGGTCGGGATCTTGTGCCCGGTCTGGTTGACCACGCGGGCGACCAGCTCGGCGCCCTCGCGGGCGAGCTCGAGCGTCGCCGTGCGTCGCAGCATCGAGACGGCGCGCGCGCGCGCCGCAGCGACCTGAGCCGGATCGACTCGCGGGTCGTCCGGGGAATGCGCCAAGATCAGGTCGAGCGACTGCGCAGCGGCGCCAGCGAACTCGTGGCGGGCGAGGTCGTCGCGAACTCGTCCGTAGAAGCAGCCGCGCGCGGTCGTGGTCGGCATGTGGCAGTCCTGGCACGTCGAGACCACCGGCCCGCGCGCGCCGCCGAAGCGCCCGCCAAGGTCGATGCCGCCGGCGGCGAACGCCGAGAGCTTCCACTCCGTGTAGGTGCGCTCGAGCGGGAACTGGGCCCAGAGGTTCTCGTCGGCCACCGGTTGGTCGACCGCGTTGTAGCGCCAGGAGCCGTCGGGCCGGCGCCAGGTCGCGACGTTGCCGACATCGTGACAGGTGCCGCACATCGCGGAGCTCTTGACGAAGGGCGAAGCGATCGTCACGTGAGGGGCGTCGGTCTCCTCGTAGGGCCCTCGCCTCCTCCCCTGCGGATCGAGCACGAACATTGCATTTCCGTAGTGCTCTGGCACGGCGTCGAGGCCGGCGAGGACCTCCTCGTCCTCGGGCGGACTCTGCCCCGGCACGTAGACCGGGTCGACCAGGCTGTGGCAGAAGTGGCAGGTGACGCCGTCACGGTCGGTGTCGTCGAGCGTCTGGCCGGAGGCGTCGGCGGCGTGGCCAGTGACGAACGACATCGGCACGTGGCAGCGCAGGCAGAACGTCCCGACATTGGCGACGTCCTGGTTGGCGTTAGTCATCTGGGCAAGAAAGAGCGGATCGCGCCCGGCGAGCCCCATCAGGCTTCCGGCCCAGGTCGAATAGGGCTCGTCCTCCGGGTCGAAGTCGCCATGGCAGGCGCGGCAGTTGTCCGAGGTCTCGAGGGCGCCAACCGGGACGTCGCCGATCTGCGTACCAGAGAGCCGGAAGTCCTCCTGCGTGAGCGGGATCAGCGCCGCGAGCGCGGCGGTCGCGACGAGCGCCAGGACGGCGCCGCCGGTCCGGCGGAGAAGGCGCGACTTCGAGGCCATCGGCCCCCCTTTCGGAAATAGGGCTGCAAGGTAGCAGCGCGGCGCGCGACCGCGTATGACGGCCGTCATGGGACGCAGCGGCCGGACGGGTCGAAGATCCGCAGACTGGCTCCCAGGACGATCCCTTCCGCCGCCGATCCGCATCGGTTCGCGCGCCGCCGCGCCGCCTTCCTGCTCGGCGTCCACCTGCTGATCGGCTTGCACGTCGCGCACTGGAAGCTCGCCGGGCGGACGCTGGCGCCGCTCGAGCTCAACGAGGTGATGCATACCCTCGAGCTCGGCGTGGTGACGGCCGGCTTCCTGCTGATGGCGAGCGCGGTGGTCTCGGTCCTCTTCGTCGGTCGCGTTTTTTGCTCGTGGGGGTGCCACCTGCTCGCGCTGCAGGACGGCGCTGCCTGGCTACTCGCACGGCTTGGGATGCGGCCGGCGCCATTCCGCTCGCGAGCGCTGCGCTGGATCGCGGCCGGCGCCGCGTTTTACATGTTCGCCTGGCCACAGGTGGCGCGCTTTGTGGCGCGGCGCTGGCCGGCGGCGGAGGAGGTGGTCGGTATGCGCCCCGAGTTCCGGCTGCGCGTGCTCGCCGACGGCGAGGGGTGGGCCTCGTTCCTGACCGACGACTTCGCGCGCAACTTGCCCGGTCCGGGGATGGCGATCCTGACCTTCGCGGTCTGCGGCTTCGTCGCGGTCTGGCTGCTCGGCACCCGCGCCTTCTGCCGCAACGTCTGCCCATACGGTGCGGTCTTCTCCTTCGCCGACCGTTTCGCGCGCCGGCGCGTCGTGCTGACCGGCGACTGCACAGCCTGCGGGAAGTGTACGGCGGTCTGCGACTCCGGAATTTCGGTATTCCAGGAGGTCTCGCTGCGGGGTGCGGTCACGAGCGGCGATTGCCTCAAGGATCTCGACTGCGTCGCGGTCTGCCCGACGCGTGGACTCGAGGTCGCGGTCCATCGCCCTCCGTGGTTCGGTCGCCGGGGCGTCGCTCGAGCCTGGCATCTTACGGGGCCGGAGGAGCTCGCCGCTCTGGCGCTCTTCGTAGCGGCGCTCGCGGCGCTGCGCGGCGTCTACCGGCTCGTTCCGTTCCTGCTCGCTCTCACGCTCGCGGCGTCGGTGGCATTCACCACCGTGCTCGCGGCGCGGATTCTGCGGCGCCGGGAGGTGCGGTTCCAGCGCTGGCGGCTGCGCGGCACCGCCCGGGTCACCGCGCGCGGCTGGCTGTTCGCCGGCGCCGCCATCGTCGCGTTCGCCGCGACGGCGCACGCCGGAGTCGTGCGCTGGCACGAGTGGCGCGGCGACCGCGCCTGGGAGGAGTGGCGGCGGGCGGCGGGAGGCGCGAGCGGCGACGCCCTCGCGCGGCGGGTGCTCGCCCATCTCGATGCACGCGAGCGCTGGGGGTGGGTGCGACCTCCCGATCTGGCGGTACGAAAGGCGGCGCTGGCCGAGGCGCTGGGGCGCGACGACCTCCTTGAAGCCTCGCTGCGGCAGCTGGTGCCGTCGAGTTCCGCCGCGCGCCTCGACCTCGCCGAGCGGCTCGCCTCGCAGGGACGGCTGGCGGAGGCCGAAGGCGAACTGCGCGCGGCCCTCACGGCGGAGCCGGAGCTCGCGGCCGCGCACTACGGGCTCGGCGTCGTCCTCGCCGCCGGCGGCCGGACATACGAGGCCGTCGCCGCGCTGCGCCGCGCGCGCGAGCTGGCGCCGGAGGACGCCGAGGTCCTGAACAACCTTGGCTACCTCGTCGGCGAGCTCGGAGAATTCACCGAGGCCGAGGCGCTGCTCGAGGAGGCCCGGCGGCGGTCGCCGGCTTGGGCGCTGCCCTGCTTCAACCTCGCGGCGCTGTTCGATCGCACCGGGCGCGGCGCCGAGGCAAAGCTCCTGGCGGCGAGCTGTCCCGCCACGCAAGCGGCGTCCGGCGGGACCGTCGCTCGACGGTAGACGGTCGCACTCTGGAGACCGCCGGCGAGGAGCGCGACGCTGGAGGCTCGGCGGAGGCGGCGACGCCCCGCACGGCTGCGGATTGAAGTGGGAACCGCTCGAGGAGGAGACGACATGACGGCAGAAAGAACCCGACGCAGTCCGTGGATCTGGACGATCTCGCTCGTCGCCATCGGCTTTGGCCTCCTGACCATCCGAGCGGGCGGCA
>JBGARM010000101.1:0-9139 GCA_044230215.1 Thermoanaerobaculia bacterium
GCCTTCGCGACCCTCGCCGCGGTGAAGGCTTCACGCCTGGTCGACATGTCGCAGGCCGCCCTCGACGACGATCTCGCCTCGCTGCGAGGCGATCCGCGCTTCGCTTCGATTATGCCGTCGCCGGCGGACTTCGCCGACCCATTCGTCGAGCCGGTGAAGATCCTGCACGAATGGGACGGCGAAGCGGCGAACGACCAGTTCGGCTGGATCGCGCGCAATATCGGCGACGTCGACGGCGACCGCATCGCCGACATCGTCACCTCCGCGCCGACGCATAGCCTGGTCGCGGGCAAGGCGGACAACGCCGGCCGGATCTACGTCTACTCGACGAAGAGCGGCCGCCTGCTGTGGACGGCCGACGGCCGCGCCGGCGATCAGCTCGGCACGGGCCTCGAAGGGGCGGGCGACACCAACGGCGACGGCATCCCGGAGGTCGTCGCCGGAGCCCCTTACGCCGACTACGCCAAGGTCTACTCGGGCCGCGACGGCAAGGTGCTGCAGACGCTCTCGGGTCAGGGCCGCGAGAGCTTCGGGCTCCACACCGCGGGCGTCGGCGACGTCGACGGCGACGGCGGCGCCGATCTCCTCATCGGCGCTCCGGGCGCCGCGGCGACGGCCGCGCCGGCGGCAGGTGGTGCGCCTGCGGCCGCCGCGGCCGGCGAGACGGGGCATGCCTATCTCTACTCCGGACGCAGCGGCAAGCTCCTCTTCGCCTGGAGCGGCGAGCGCGACGGCGATCGCTTCGGCGCCGCCGTCGGCGGCGCAGTCACCGGCAGGAAGGCGCTGCTCATCGTCGGCGCGCCGGGGGCCGGGCCGGCGAAGACCGGTCGCGCCTACGTCTACGACGCGCCCGCCGCCAAGCCGCAGTTCGTCCTCGACGCCGACGCCACCGGCAACGCGCTCGCCGGCATGTTCGTCGCCGTGCCGGGAGACGTCGATGCCGACTCCGTGCCCGACGTCTTCGCGTCGGACTGGTCGAATACTGCGAAGGGCCGTTCGACCGGCCGCGTCTACGTGCACTCCGGCAAAGACGGCCATCGCCTGCTCGAGCTCACCGGCGAGACTGCCGGCGAGGGTTTCGGCACCAGCAAATCGACTGCCGGCGACGTCGACGGCGACGGCCATGCCGATCTCATCGTCGGCGCCTGGCAGTACGCCGCCGCTGCAGTGTCGGGGGGCCGCGCGCAGCTCTTCTCCGGCAAGGACGGCCAGCTCCTGAAGTCGTTCACCTGTCGAACCGTCGGCGACACCTTCGGCTTCGACGCCGTGACGCTGGGCGACGTCGATGGTGACGGCACCGACGACCTGCTCATCACCTCCGGCTGGAGCGCCATCCATGGATTCCACTCCGGCCGCGTGTTCCTGATCTCGAGCGGGGTGAGGAAGAAAGCGGCAAGCTGAGGTCCGCGAGCCCACAACTCGCGAGCAGAGCGGATCGCGATCCGGCTGCTACACGTTGAACTTGAACAGGATCACGTCGCCGTCGGCGACTGTGTACTCCTTGCCCTCTTGCCGGACGTTGCCGCCTTCGCGGGCGCGGGCCCAGCCGCCGAGGCGGACGAACTCGTCCCAGGCGATCGTCTCCGCCTTGATGAAGCCGCGCGCGAGGTCGCTGTGGATGACCGCGGCAGCCTCGGGCGCGGTGTCGCCGGCGTGGATCGTCCAGGCGCGCGCTTCCTTCTCTCCGGCGGTGAAGTAGGTGCGCAGGCCGAGCAGGTGGTAGATCGAGCGGATGAGCGAGCCGACGCCCGACTCGGCGACGCCGTGCGAGGCGAGGTACTCCGTGGCCTCCTCGAGCGGCAGCTCGGCGAGCTCGGACTCGATCTGCGCCGAGACGGTCACCGCCTCGGCGCCGTGGTGCGTGGCGACCCACTGCCGGACCTCCGCGACGAGCGGATTCGTGTCGGCGGTCGCGAGATCGTCCTCGGCGACGTTGCAGGCGTAGAGCGTCGGCTTCATCGACAGGAGGAAGAACGGCTGCGCCACGGCGCGTTCGTCGGCGGTCATCTCGAGCGTCAGCGCGGGCTTGCCGGCTTCGAGGTGGGCGAGCAGGCGCTTGGCGATGTCGATCTGAGCTTTGGCCGTCTTGTCGCCCCCCTTGGCGACGCGCTCGAGGCGCTCCACCTGGCGGGCGAGCGACTCCATGTCGGCGAGCATGAGCTCGGTCTGGATGATCTCGATGTCGGCGATCGGGTGGAGATGATCCTCGACGTGGACGATCTCTGAGTCCTCGAAGCAGCGCACCACCTGGACGATCGCGTCCACCTGGCGGATGTGGGCGAGGAACTTGTTGCCCAGCCCCTCGCCGGAAGCGGCCCCCTTCACCAGGCCGGCGATGTCCACCAGCTCGATGGCGGCCGGCACGAGTGTGGGCGTGCCCGCGGTCGTCGCGATCGGCTGCAAACGCTCGTCGGGCACGGTGACGATGCCGACGTTGGGCTCGATGGTGCAGAACGGATAGTTCGCCGACTCGGCCTTGCGAGTGCGGGTGAGGGCGTTGAAGAGCGTCGACTTGCCGACGTTCGGCAGGCCGACAATGCCGGCACGGAGCATGGTTCGGATCCTTGGGTTCGGGGTGAGGACTTGCGCGGCGTCGCCGCGCTCGGAGAGCGAGACCTTATCATCCGATTGCTGCCAGCCCCCGGCAGCCTCCGTATTTCTCGGGCGACGGTTCAGACCTTTCGCACGGGCCCGGAGTACTTCGCCAGTTCCTCGTCTCTGGTGACCAGAGTGACCCCCTCGACGAGGGCCTGCGAGAGGAGCATACGGTCGAACGGGTCCTTGTGCAGCGGCGGGAGACCGTCGATGCCGACGGCGTGCTGACCGGTCACCGGCAACTCGGTGTAGCCGTTGTCGAGCAGGCCGCGGCGAAGGATACGGGCGTCGACCCGGAAATCGGGGCGCCCGAGAGTGTTCTTGATCGCAATCTCCCACAGGCTCGCAGCGCTGAACATCAACTCGTTCGCCGGATCCGAGAGCAGCTTCTTCGCTCGCGCAGAAAGCCGTTCCGGCTGGCCGGCGGCCCACAGCAGCAGGTGCGTGTCGAGCAGGAGCTTCACGCCCCGACCCCGAAGAGCGCCGCGATCTCGGCCTCTCCCATGCGATCGAAGTCGTTCGGCACGGCAATCTGGCCGGCGAGGAATCCCAGGCGACGTGGCGCCGAAGGGGCGGCGAGCGCGGTGACCTTGACCAGCGGCTTTCCGGCGCGGGCGATGACGAGCGTCTCCCCCTGCACCACCTGCTCGACCAGCTTCGACAGCTGCGTCTTCGCTTCGTGGATGTTGACCGTGACCATGCGGATATTAGACTAAGTTGCATGGACTAAGTCAAGTCGATTCGACGTCGCCTGCGCTCCAGGAGAAGAGAGCCAAGTGGCCGCGAACCTAGCGCGCCCCGGTGCCCCGCGCGACGACCTTCATGAAGTCCGATTCCGCGAGGCGCGAGGGGTGGACCTCGCCGCCCAGCCCGAAAAAACGGCAAAAGCTCATCAGCAAAGGCTGCCAGCGCTCGGGGTCGATGTGCGGCCTCTCGCCCTCGCCGCGGTCGGGAGCGAGCAGCGACTCGTCGACGTGCAGGCGGGTGATGTGGACTTCGAAGGCGACCGCGCTGACGTTCTTGCCGAACGGGCGATGGTCGTGAACGACGCCCTCCATCTGCACCGGGCACTCGGCGACGCGCGGCGCGGCCACGCTCTCCGATGCCACTGGCGTAAGGCCCGCCTCGCGGAACTTCTCGCCTTCGTAGCGATAGCCCCAAGTGCGCTTGCGCTCGGGCACCGGATTCCTCCCCGTGGTGAGCGCCAGGCGATCGACCGCCGAGGCCTCGTGGATCGACGGCAGGTTGATCACGCACTCGCGCGTGCGGATCAGGTTGTCGGAGGTCTGCCCCATGCTGCCGAGGCCGAGCATGCAGGTCCAGCCCAGCCACCAGGCCGACGACATCGGCGCGAGGTTCGCCGAGCCGTCTTCGTTCAACGTCGAGATGAGGGCGACAGGAGTCCCGAAATAGAGGATGGTCGGTTCGATCGTCTTGTGCATGCGGAGAGGCTAGCGGCGTCTCCCCGGAGGGGTCTTCCGGAAAGCTGCGGGCAAATTCCCCGCGGCCCGTCAGGCGGCGGTGAGACGCACCTTGCTGACGCCACGCAGCTTCACTCGCTCTCGCGCCTGCCAGAGGTCGTGCGCGTACTGCAGCGCGAGCCAGCTCTCCGCCGAGCGGCCCAGCGCCTTCTCGAGGCGCAGGGCCATCTCCGGCGAGACGCCGCTCGTACCGCGCAGTACACGGCTCAGCGTCGAGGCAGAGACGCCGAGTTTTCCCGCCAGCTCGCGACCGCTCAAGCCGTTCGGCTCGAGGTAGACAGCGGTGAGGAACTCTCCGGGATGGGGGGGGTTGTGCATACTCATCGATGGTAGTCCTCGTAGTCCAGGATGAAGGCGTCGCCGTCACGGAACTCGAAGGTGAGACGCCAGTTGCCGTTCACCCAGATCGACCACCGGCCGGCTTCTCGCCCCCCGAGGGGATGAAGCCTGAAGCCGGGGATATTCATGTCATCGATCGTGCGCGCCGTATCCAGGGCCGCCAACTGCATTCGCAGTCGTCCCGCGTGCTGCGGTTGGATGCCCGCCTTCGTGCCCGACTCAAAATACCTTCGCAGCCCTTTGTGCCGGAAGGAGCGGATCACACGACGATTGTATCGTGCTGCGCATCGCGCAACAAGGTTCTGGGGTTATCGAAGGCCGGGCCCGTCGGCCGGCGCCGGCGGTGGCCCGCCCTCGCCGGTCATCTGCCAGCGGATGAGCGAGACCGGAATCATGCCGGCGGCGTTCACTTCGGCGAAGAAGGTCTTCATGGTGAAGGCGTCGCCCAGCTGGTGGGCGCGGACGCGGATGAGGTCGTCGATGAGGTACTTGCCGGTGACGTAGCTCGTGCCGTAACCGGGCTGGCGCAGATACAGCTGCTGCTCGAAGCCCAGGAGGTCGAGGTCGGGGCGATGTCCATTTCGTTCGCCTGAAGATAGAGCGAGGCGAGGCCGCGGGCCGCACGTTGCGCCAGCATGATCCAGACGATCTCGCGCACGCGCGGCGTGTCGTCGTAGAGCCCGGCATGGAGCAGGAGCTCCTCCATCGCCGTCGCCATCCCCTCCGAACGCGAGTCCCAGATGTTGTAGCGCAGCGCACCCCGGCGGATCGGGCTCGGGTGCGGCTCCTCGCGCATCCGCGCCGTGTCCCACCAGTGGGTGGCGTGGGTGTAGAGCGTGAGCGGATCGTAGTGCATGGCGATGGCGAAGAAGTTGCGCGAGGCGAGCGGCACGAACGCTCCCAGATGGGCGCGCAGCGCCGGCTCGAGGTAGTCACGCACGGGATAGAAATCGCGCTCCGCGACGAAACGCATGAGCTTCGTCACTGCGAGATTCGCTCGTCGCTGGTACTCGGCGTCGTCGGCCGCAGCGACGAGCGCCGGCAGGGCGCGATTGCGCTCTTCTTCGAGCTTCAACGCGGCGTGCGCCCGCGCCAGCTCGCGCTTCAGCAGGTCGACCTCTTCCTCCCAGCTCATCGGTACGAGATGAACGTGGCGGAGATTCCAGGTGTAGGCCTCCTTGCCGATGCCGGAGGGCCCGGTCTTCGCCGGTGCCTGGCTCTCGAGCCAGGCGACGAGCCCCTCCGTCGCCTGCCGCGCCGCGGCGACGGCCGCGCGCAGCTCCGGCCCGGCGGCCGCCACCCGCTTCTCGAGATCCGCGAGATCCGTCGCCTGCTGGCGCATCGTGGCGGTGCCGGTCGTCCACAGATCGCGCGCGTTGCCGGTGAGGTTCGTCCGCGCCTGGGCGAGGAAGGCCGGGATCGGGCGGAGCTCGGCGGCGAGCTTCGCTTCGTCGGACGCCGAGAGCGGGAAGGTGTAGGTCCACAGCTCGCAGATGCCGGCCGGCACCGGCCCCTCGTGCGACGGCGTGTCGCTCTGTTCGGTCCACAGCGTGGCGTAGAAGGCCGGGTCGCGCACCCACGGCTGCAGCACCCGGGCGTCGAAGTCGAAGCCGTTCAGCTCCGCCCGCACCAGCTCGAGGTCGACCCGCTGCTCGACCGGCCAGGTCGAGGCATCGAGCGCCGCGAGACGCGAACGGAACTGCGCCAGGCCCGCGTGCCGCCGGGCCACCGTCGCCGCGGTGTAGTCCGGCGCCCCGTCGCGCAGCGGCGGCCTCTCGTAGGTTCGCCAGTCCTCGAAGAGAGTCAGCAGGTCGGCATAGCTCGCCGACGGCGTCGCCCCCGAGGCCGCCGGCAGCGCGGGCGTAGAAGCGAGCAGGATGCCTACCGACAGACAGCAGAAACCGAGCGTTCGCGGGCGATCTCTCATCGCTTCTCCTTGGCGGGCCGAAAGGCGCCAAGGATACTCGACCTGTCAGGCGGCAGTGGCCTTCGTCGCCTCCTGCTTGCGCAGGTAGTCGAGGGTGATGGCGAGCCCCTCTTCGAGGCCGCGCGGCTTCCAGCCGAGCTCGGTGCGGGCGCGGGTGTCGGCGAAGTTCCAGTGGCGGGCGAGCGACTCGAGTTGCTCGAGCGGGATCGGCAGCGGCCGGCCGGCGAGCTTCAAGAGCGGACCGGCAATGCGGAAGAGGAGGCGCGCCGTGCCGACCGAGAATTCGCGCTTCGGCGGTTTCGCTCCACCGAGCCTGGCGACGCGGTGGGCGAGCTCGCGCACCGTCCACGCTTCACCGGCCATGAGATAGCCGCGGCCGGGCGGCGCGCTCTCGATCACCCGCACGAGCCCCTCGACGAGATCGTCGAGAAAGATCCAGCTGGTCTTCTTGTCGGGGCCGATGAGCGCCGGGAAGCGGCCGAGCATCAACGCGCGGAGCAGCGTGTTCGCTCCCTGCTTTTTCCCTGGCGGGCCGTAGACCAGCGACGGGAAGACCGTGTTCACCTTGAGCCCCTGCTGCGCCCACTGCTGGATGCGTGCCTCGCCCGCCGCCTTGGTTGCGCAGTAGCGCGTCGGCAGCGGCAGCTGCGGGGCGGAGTCTTCCGTCGCCGGCGTGCCGTCGGCGGGACTCCCGCCCCAGGCCGCCATCGACGAGATCGAGAGGAACCGGGGGACGCCGAGCTTCCTGGCGAGCGAGGCGACGTTCTCCGAGCCTTCGACGTTCGCCGCCGCCATCGTCTCGTCGGCCGCCGCGAGGTCGAGCTCGGCGGCGGCGTGGATCACCCAGTCGGCCCCGGACATCCCTTCGCGCAGCGAGTAGCGGTCGCGGAGGTCTCCGACGAAGGTGGCGACGCCGATCTCCCGCAGGAGCTGGAGCGCCTCCGGGGGGCTCGTCGCCCGCACCAGCGCGCGCACCTCGTGGCCCTCGGCGCGCAGGCGCAAGCAGAGCGCCTTGCCGATGTAGCCGGTAGCCCCGGTCAGGTAGAGGCGCATCGCGTCGCTCGCCGGCCGCGCCCCGTCAGCTCGCGAGGAGCTGACGAAGGACGTACTGGAGGATCCCGCCGTGACGGTAGTACTCGACCTCCTGCGGCGTGTCGAGGCGGACCCGGGCGGAGAAATGCACCGCCCGACCGTCGGAATTCACCGCCTCCACCTCGACCTCCAGGCCGGGCGTGAAGCTGCCGGCGAGTGCCGCCGCGAGACCGCGGATGGCGAAGGTCTCGAAGCCGGTGAGGCCGAGCGACGCGGCGGTCTGGCCGGCCGGGAACTCGAGCGGCACGATGCCCATGCCGATGAGGTTCGAGCGATGGATGCGCTCGTAGCTCTCGGCGACGACGAACTTGATACCAAGCAGGAACGGCCCCTTCGCGGCCCAGTCGCGCGACGAGCCCGAGCCGTACTCCTTGCCGGCGAGGACGACGAGCGGCACGCCCTCGGCGGCGTATTTCTCGGCGGCGTCGTAGATCGACATCGGCGTGGCCTCGGGCAGATGAACGGTAGCGCCACCCTCGATGTCGGGCGTCATGCGGTTGCGGATGCGGACGTTGGCGAAGGTGCCGCGCACCATCACGTCGTCGTTGCCGCGGCGCGCGCCATAGGAGTTGAAATCGGCCTTCTGCACGCCGCGCTCGATCAGGAACTTGCCGGCCGGGGAACTGGCCTTGATGTCGCCGGCGGGCGAGATGTGGTCGGTGGTGATCGAGTCGCCGAGGACGGCGAGGCAACGCGCGCCGGCGATGTCGGTGAGCGGCTTGGGGGTGAGGGTCATGCCGTCGAAGTAGGGGGGCTTGCGGACGTAGGTCGAGTCGCCCTGCCACGCGAAGGTCTCGCCCTCCGGCACGGCGAGCGAGCTCCAGGCGGTGTCGCCGGCGAAGACATCGGCGTACTCCTTGCGGAACATCTCCGACTTCACCGCCGTCGCGACGGCGTGCTCGATCTCGGCCTGGCTCGGCCAGATGTCCTTGAGGAAGACCGGCGCGCCGTCCTTGCCGGTGCCGAGCGGCTCGGTCGCGAGGTCGAGGTCAATCCGGCCGGCGAGGGCGTAGGCGACGACCAGCGGCGGCGAGGCGAGGTAGTTGGCGCGCACGTCGGGGCTGATGCGGCCCTCGAAGTTGCGGTTGCCGGAGAGCACCGAGACGGCGACCAGATCGTGCTCCTGGATCACCTCGACGATCGGCGGCGGCAGCGGGCCGCTGTTGCCGATGCAGGTGGTGCAGCCGTAGCCCACGGTGTTGAACTTGAGCTGGTCGAGGTACGTGTCGAGACCCGCTTCGCGCAGGTAATCGGTCACCACCTTCGAGCCGGGTGCGAGACTCGACTTCACCCACGGCTTCGTGCGCAGGCCCTTCTCGACCGCCTTCTTCGCCACCAGCCCGGCGGCGAGCATGACCGACGGATTGGAGGTGTTGGTGCACGAAGTGATGGCGGCGATGACCACCGAGCCGTGGCGCAGCCGGCAGAGCTCGCCGTTCCAGGTGGTCTCGATGTGGTCATCCGCCGCTTCGGCGACGACGGCCGGCGACGGTCCGCCGCCTTCGCCTTCCCAGCGGCCGACGGTAGCGGCAGCGGGCGCGGCCTTGGCCTTGCCGGAGAGGAGCGACGGCAGCTCCTTGAGGAAGCTCGCCTTGACGCCGGAGAGGGCGACGCGGTCCTGCGGCCGCCGCGGCCCGGCGAGCGACGGCTCGACGGTCGCGAGGTCGAGCGCCAGCGTGTCGGTGTAGACCGCCTCGGGCGTCGC
>JBGARM010000102.1:0-8548 GCA_044230215.1 Thermoanaerobaculia bacterium
CGCCGCGCGGGCCGTCGCGCCGTTCCTCTTCGTCCCATGGGCCGCGGTCGCAGCGCTCCGCGCCGCGGGCGTGCTCGGGCAACGCTCGCGCGAAACCCGACAGCAGCTCCGGCGCCGGATGCGGATGGCCGTACACGGCGGCATATTCGGCGGCATCGGCGAAGCGGAAGTCGGCCGACAGGTCGACCACCGCGAGCTCGACTCCGGCGTCGCCGGCGAGCACGAGAGCGCGCGCCACGAGCGCCGCCGAGGCACCGTGCGGCGCCGCCGAGACGAGGGCGCAGCGCGCAGGGCCGGCGGCGTGAACCCCGGCGAACACCGCCGCGAGGGCATCGAAGGCGACGAACGAGAGTCCGTCGACCGTTCCGGCGAGATGCGGGAAAGCCTCCTCCACCGGCCCACCGACCCGGCTTTCCGAAACCACGGCGGCGAGGGCGAAGCCGGGGTGAGCGGCGAGCAGCCGCACCACCTCGCCGGCGACGTAACCCGAACCGCCGAGCACCACGACCGGAACTGCGCGGCTCAACGGGCCTCCTCGAGAACCGAGTCACTCTCGGCGACCGCGGCCGGAGGCGGGGCGATGCCGAGGTGCGCGAAGACCTTCGCGGCGAGCGCTTCCGGCGCGGTGCGGGCGTTGGCTGCCGGCACGCCCATGCGGTCCTCGATCAGGCGGACGCCAACGGCGTTGTCCGTCGCCGGCCCGGTGACCGCCACCGGCTCGATGCCGTAGTCGCGGCGCAGCAGCTCGATGCCGCCCCAGGCCGCCACCGGATCGTTGGCCGCCAGCACGACCGCGGTGAAAGCGGTGCGAAGCTCCGGGTCGGCGAGGATCGCATCGACGCCGTAGGCACCGAGCAGACCGTCGCCGAGCTCGAGAACGATCAGATCGGCCTTCTCGTGACTCTGGGCGGCGAGCCGGGTGAGCAGGGTGCGCGTCGCCTGCGCCGAGTTCGCAGCCGTCGTCGAGACGACGCCCAGATCGGTGAAGATCGCCGTCGCCCGCGCGCCGGCGTCTTCGAGGGCGAGAATGTCGCGGCGCAGCGACACCCCGGTGGCCTTGAGGCCGTCCACCCGCAGGCCCTGGTGGGCGAACTCGCGCACCAGCGCGCAGGCCGCGGCGGTCTTGCCGCAGTTCATGCAGCTGCCGACCATGGCGATGACCGGAATTCCCCGGAGATCGAGAAGAGGCTTGTCGGGCAGCGCGTCGCCGCCGATCCGCGCCGGGCGCCCTATGCGCTCGCCGAGCACCGGAAAGGTCAGCACCGCGCCGAGCACTTCGCACTCGAACGGCTTGCCGAGGTCGGGATTGACCGAATCACAGATGCCGAGCACCCCACCGAGATTCAGCAGGTGGACGACGTCGCCCGGCGCCAGGCGCTGCGGAATCTTTCCCGAGTAGCCGAAGAGGGCGTGACGGTGCCCGAGACACCCAGCGAGGATGTCGCCGCGCTTGACCTGCGCCATGCGGCCCGAGGGGAGCTCGATCTGATTGTAGACGCTCTTGTCGGTGAGCACCCGCACCGCGACGACGATCCCCTCTTCGCAGGGGATCGTCGCCGACAGGCGGACCTCGCGCTTGAGGCCGACGCTCTTGGTGACCGAGGCGATCTTGTCGAGGACGATGGTCTTCATGCCGGGCCTCCTTTGGCCGCTGCGATCTCCGGCGCTGCCGCCGCCGGTCCTGCCGTTCCCGCGGCCCGGGCGTGCAGCTCCCCGGGAAGAGCGGCGAGGCGCGCGAAGCCGCGCGCGTCGGCCGCGGTCCACTCGCCGGCCGCTTCGCCGTAGGCCCCGCGCGAAGCGGCGAGGAGCGAGCACGGCGACTCGACCCCTTCGACGAAGAGCGCGCCTGGGCGCAGCAGCAGGTGCACGTCGCCGGTCACCCGCGCCTGCGAGGAGGCGAGGAACGCCTCGAGGTCGCGGCAGACCGGCTCGAGGTGCTGACCTTCGTGCACCAGGTCGCCGTACTGGGCGGCGATCCCTTCCTTGCTGCGCAGCTGCCGCCCGGTGAGCACGAGCTTCTCGAGCTCGCGGTGCGCCGAGAGGATCACCTCCGCCGCCGGCGCTTCGAACGCCACCCGCCCCTTGATCCCCAGAATCGTCTCGCCGAGGTGGATGCCGCGGCCGATGCCGAACGGCGCCGCGGCGCGCTCCACCTGCTCGATGAGCTCGACCGGCGGCAAAGCGACGCCGTCGAGCGCCACCGGCACCCCCTGGGCGAAGGAGAGCGTGTGCCGCGCGGGCGCGAGAGGCGGGTCGAAGGCACCGCGCGTCGTCACCCAGGCCGACTCGGGCAGCGGTAGCGCGCTCGACTTGGTCTCGCTGCCGCCGATCGTCGTCCCCCACAGGCCGCGGTTGACCGAGTAGGCGGCGCCGTGCGCCGGCACCGGCAGCCCGCGCTCGGCGAGGAAGGCGACCTGGGCGGCGCGCGAGACCAGCGGGTCGCGCACCGGCGCGAGAATCTCGAAGGAGGGCTCGAGGGTGCGCAGGGCGACCTCGAAACGCACCTGATCGTTGCCCGCCGCGGTCGATCCGTGCGCCACGGTGGTGCTGCCGAGCTCGCGCGCGGCCGCCGCCACGCCGCGCGCCTGGATGCTTCTCTCGGCGCCGACCGAGAGTGGATAGGTGCCGCCGCGGCGCACGTTGCCGAAGATCAGGAAGCGCAGCACGCGCTCGAAGTACTCCGCCCGGGCGTCGAGCATGCGGTGCTCGATCGCTCCCAGCACCGCGGCGCGCGCGGCGAGCTCGAGGCGGGCCGCGGGATCGAACCCACCCGTGTCGACCGTGACCGTCGCCACCGGGCGACCGGTCGTCTCGGCGAGGTACGGAATCGCCCAGCTGGTGTCCAGGCCGCCGGAAAATGCCAACACAATGGGCTTCATCGTCACGTTTCTCCGCAGGTTCGAGTGAAGTGGGGGAGCTCGGCCTGAAAATCAGGCCGTACGTCGCCGGGCAGGCAGGGGAGCCGGCTCGGGGGCGACGAGCAGCCGACGCAGACGCTCGAGGAAACGGCGCTGCAGAGCGGCACTGGCCGTCGCCGCGAAGATCGTGTCGTCGCCGGCGACGGTGCCCGCGAGCTCGGGGAAGCCCGCATGGTCGAGCGCGATCGCCACCGTCTGCGCCGCGCCGACCGTAGTCGAGATCACCGTCATGTAAGGGCCGGCCGGCCGGGCGTCGCGCACGAAGTGCACCACCTCGCCCAACGCATCGCGCGTCTCCGGACCGAGCTCGTCGGCGAGCACGTAGCGCCCGCCGGCCTTGCCGACGCCCAAGTCCCTGAGGTCGCGCGAGACCGACGGCTGCGTCGCCTCGAAGCCGCGCGCCGCGAGCTTCGCCCGCAGCTCTTCCTGGCTGGCGATGCGCGACCGGCGCACCAGCTCCACGATGGCGCGGCGGCGGCGGTCTCTCTGTTCGATATCGGTCGGCATCGTCGTCACCAGAAGATGCGCATAATCATGCATCGGGGCGGGGATGTCAACAGTTTTCTTCGGCCGGCTCGATCGGGCGAAGGTCCGCCGCGCATAGACTGGCGTCAGCTCTATTGGAGGATTTCCATGTCCGAGACCAGTCCGGCGCAGCCGCCCGCGGGAGCGCTTCATCTGCCGACGCTCGTCGCCATCGCCGTCGTCGCCTTCGCGCTGACCAACGTCGCCCACGAGGGTTTGGGACACGGCGGCATGTGCGTCGCCGTCGGCGGCCAACCGCGGGTGCTGAATGCGGTCTACTTCGACTGCGGGGAAGAGGGCCTCGGGGGCGCTGCGAGCCGCTGGATCTCGGCCGGTGGAACGCTGGTGAATCTCGCCCTCGCTGGGCTCACTCTGCTCGCTCTCAGGCTGGGCGCCGGGCGCGCGTCCGCCTCGCGCTATTTCCTCTGGCTCTTCCTGGCGCTGAATCTGATGCAGGCCTTCGGCTACTGGATGTTTTCCGGGCTCGGCGGCATCGGCGACTGGAACGCGGTCATCGCCGGCTCGCGGCACTATGTTCTCTGGCGCATCGCCCTCGCCGTCGTCGGCACCGCCGCGTACATGTTCGTCGCCGTGCCGGTCGCGCTGCGCGGCCTGGAGCCGTTCCTCGGCGCGGCGGAGCCGCCGCGGCTCGCGCGCGCCCGGCGCCTCACCCTGCCCGCCTACCTCGCCGGCGGCACGCTCTACGTCACCGCCGGCCTGCTCAATCCCGAGAGCCCGATGCTGGTGCTCGTCTCCGCCGCCGCGGCCTCGTTCGGCGGCGCCTCGGCGCTCGCCTGGATGACCCAGCTGCTGCGCGACCGCGAGCGCTTCCCGCCGGCAGCTGCCCCCGCAGCGGAGATTGCCAGAAGCTGGCCTTGGCTGGTCGCAGCAGGGCTCGTCGCGGCATTCTTCATCGGCGTGCTCGGGCCGGGCATCGCCCTGTCCGCTGCGCGCTGAGGCTCTTGCTCGGTGCAGGGCGGGCCGGGGCGCTCGTTGTACGGCCGGGGCCGTCGTCGCTGCGCAAAGGGGGCGCTCGGTTCGCCACGCTTGGACTCACGGTCGCGCCCCCTTTGCGCAGCGTCAACGGCTCCGGCCTGCAGCAGCAGGCTGGGAAGCCACGCAGCTTCTCTCACTGCTTTACCGACGAGGGGTGGCCGGACCGAGGGCTCCCATGGGCGCGGAGCGCTTCTTCAGCGAGCACCCATGGGAGACGGGCCGGTCAGGACCCCGAGCGGACTCCCAGAACGGACCAGCCGACCGAACGATAGCGAGCTACAGCGATGCTGGAAATGCGGAAGGGGAAGGAAGGATGGCTCCTGGGGAGGGATTTGAACCCCCGACCGATCGGTTAACAGCCGATTGCTCTACCGCTGAGCTACCCAGGAATGTTGCTGTCTGCGCCCTTGCGGGCGCGGAAAAGGAATCGTAACGCAGGACGTGGGCTCGATCAAGATCGGGCCGGCTGACAGGGGACACGATCGAGATCGTGTCCCCTTCCTCGTTACAGGCCGGTGTCGAGGAACGGCTTCAGCTTGCCGGCGCGCGACGGATGGCGGAGCTTGCGCAGCGCCTTCGACTCGATCTGGCGGATCCGTTCTCGGGTGACGTTGTGGATCCGGCCGACCTCCTCGAGCGTGTGCTCGGTGCCGTCGGCGAGGCCGAAGCGCTTCGCCAGCACCTCTTCCTCGCGCGGCGTCAGGGTCTTCATGACGCGCTGCACCTCTTCGCGCCGCGAGGTCGAGATCACCGAGTCGATCGGCGAGACCGCCGTCTTGTCCTCGATGAAATCGCCAAGATGCGAATCTTCCTCTTCGCCGATCGGCGTTTCGAGGGAGATTGGCTCCTGCGCGATCTTCATGATCTTCCTCACCTTGTAGGCCGGCAGATCCATGCGCTGGCCGATCTCCTCGGCCGAAGGCTCGCGGCCGAGCTCCTGCACCAGCGAACGCGAGGTGCGGGTGAGCTTGTTGATGGTCTCGATCATGTGCACCGGGATGCGGATGGTGCGCGCCTGGTCGGCGATGGCGCGGGTGATCGCCTGGCGGATCCACCAGGTGGCGTAGGTCGAGAACTTGTAGCCGCGGCGGTACTCGAACTTCTCGACCGCCTTCATCAGGCCGATGTTGCCCTCCTGGATGAGGTCGAGGAACTGCAGGCCGCGGTTGGTGTACTTCTTGGCGATCGACACCACGAGGCGGAGGTTGGCGACGATGAGCTCTTCCTTCGCCCGCTCGCACATCGCCTCGCCTTCGCGGATCTTCTTGATCGTCGTCGCGACCATGAGGTGGGTCGTGCCGTAGCGCTCCTCGATCTCCACCGTGCGCAGCTTGTACTTCTCGATGCGCCGCTTCTGCAGGTCGCGGAGCTCCTTGTTCGACTCCTTCTCGTAGGCGGTCCGGGCGCGGCGGACGTCCTGCTCGAGGGCCGAGAACTGGCGGTCGAGGTTCTTCAGGTAGTCAACCAGGCGGTTCCTGGTCTGCAGCGAGAAGTCGATCGAGCGGATCTCCTGGGCGATCTTGCCGACCACCCGGTCGACCTCGCGGGCGAACTCCTGGTAGCGCGCCCCGCCCTCCTTGTACTTGGTCTGCTGACGCCTTAGCTTCTGCACCTCGCGGTCGAGCTTGGCGATCTGGTCGAAGATGCGCAGATTCCGCTTGATGCGGTCGGCCGCTTTCGGGTCGAGCGGCTCCTCCGGGTCGTTGCCGGCGACCAGCTCGCGCAGGACCTTCTTGTCCTTCTGGGCGAGCTCGTTCAGCCGCAGGAGCTCGCGCAGGACGAGCGGGTTCTCGCACAGCGCTTCGTAGATCAGCCACTCGCCCTGCTCGATGCGCTGGGCGATCTCGACCTCGCCTTCGCGGTCGAGGAGAGGAACCGTGCCCATCTCGCGCAGGTACATGCGCACCGGGTCGTTGGTCTTCTCGTGCTCGTCGACCGCGTAGACCTCGTGCTCTTCGCTCTCCTTCTTGTCGAAGTCGATCGGCGCCGCTTCGATCTCTTCGCGGTTGGCGTAGCGCTCCGGCCGGTCGAGGACGAAGATCTTGAGCTCTTCGAAACGGCGGTAGATGGCGTCGACTTCCGCCGGCAGGCCGATGACCTCGTCGGGCAGCACTTCGTAGATCTCGTCGTAGAGCAGATAGTGCTTCTGCTTGCCGAGCTCGATGAGCTGCTTGACCGAAGTGTACTTGTCTTCGATGTGAACGATTTTCAGTCGCGCCACGCGGGAACCCTCGAAACGCTCATCAAAACGAAAGTGCCGGGCCTCTGGCTAGCGCTATCCGGCAGAAAAGGGCGCAGCGGAGTACCGCCTCCGCTTGAGCGCCTCCAACTCGTTGAGGATCTCTTCAATCCTGTGCTGGTCACCGGAGACTTCGATCTGCCGCAACTCGCGATTCAGATCGGCACGCTGACGGTCGAGCCAGCGCTCCCACAACCCCTTGAGGTGCATCTCGGGGGCGGGCTCGCCTACCGAATCGGCTGATTCTAGCAAAAGCATTGAAGCCCTGTCACTTATACCGTCGCCTTCGGAAAGTCGCCGGCGCAGATCCGCCGTCCCCGGCAACTTCCCGGAGTCGAGGTAGAGAGCAAGAAAGAGGGCGTAGATATTCCTCAACTGCGGGTCTTCGAAGGCGGCCTCCGGGGGAAGCTGTTCGCGGGCCGGCGCCGGCCGCCCGGCGTCGCCGATCCACAGCAGGCAGCGCAGCAGCGCTTCCTCCGCTCCCCGGCCCGGCGAGGGGCCGGCGGTGGCGGCCGGGGCGGCGAACGCTTCGGCCAGCGGCTTCTGCCCGACCCCGAGCCGTTGCAGCAGGAGGTGAGCGGGGAGGCCCAGCCGCTCGGCGGCGATCCGGCCGTAGCTGTAGCGCAGCACCGTGTCCTTGACCGGCGCGAGGAGCGCCGTGACCTCCTTCGCCGCCTTCGCCCGCACGTGCGGATTGCGGTGGGCATCGGCGGGAACCAGGCGATCGAGCTCGAGCAGAATGAGATCCTCGGCGGCGGCGACCGCCTCGACGAGGGCGCCCTCCCCTTTGGCGAGCCGCAGGGAATCGGGGTCCTCGCCCTCGGCGAAGCGCACCCGCCGCACCGCCAGGCCCTCGGCGAGGAGGATCGGCAGGGCGCGGCGGGCGGCCGCCTCGCCCGCCGCGTCGCCGTCGTAGCCGACGACGACCTCTTCCACATGACGCGCCAGGAGCTTGGCCTGCTCCGGAGTCAACGCCGTCCCCATGCTCGCCACGGCCCCTTCGATTCCGGCGGCGACCGCGGCCACCTGGTCGAAATAGCCCTCGACGAGAAAGGCGCGGCCGGTTTCGCGCATCGCCCGCTTGGCGGTGTCGAGACCGAAGAGGATCGATCCCTTGTGGAAGCGGTCGGTCTCGGCGGTGTTGACGTACTTCGCCTTGTCGTCGCCCAGGGTCCGGCCGCCGAAGCCGACCAGGCGCCCGGTGCCGTTGCGGATCGGGAAGATCAGCCGGTTGCGGAAGCGGTCGTACGGCTCGCCGCCGCCTTCCGGGCGGCCGACCAGTCCGGCGTCCAGGAGGTCGGCCATGGCGATCTTCGGATGCAGCGCCGTGGTGAGGTTCCGCCAGCCGTCGGGGGCGTAGCCGAGGCGGTAACGCTTCGCCAGTTCCTCCGGGATCCGGCGCTCCGCGAGATAGCGCCGGGCGGACGTCGACTGGGCGAGGGCGGCGCTGAAGAACTCCGCCGCCGCCTCGAGCACCGCCTCGAGATCGCGCGGGGCGTCGGACTTTCCTCCGGCGCTCGGGCGGCGCGCGGCGGGGGCCGGAATCGGCACCCCGAAGCGGCGGGCGAGCGACTCCATGGCGGCGGGAAAGTCGTCGCCGGTGAGCTCCATGTGCAGCTTGATCGCGTCGCCGCCCTTGCCGCAGCCGAAGCAGTAGTAGAGCCCCTGCTCGGGGTCGAGCTGGAACGAGGGGGTCTTCTCCTTGTGGAACGGGCAGAGCGCTTTCCATTTGCGCCCGACACGCTGGAGCTTGGCGTGTGCGCCGGCGATCTCGAGAATGTCGACCGCTTCGCGCACGGCCTGCACGAACTGGGGGGTGAGCTGGAGGTTGGAGAGCGCCATCGCAGCGCTCAGCTGGCGACGCCCTGCG
>JBGARM010000102.1:8558-9055 GCA_044230215.1 Thermoanaerobaculia bacterium
GTTCGCCCGGTGGCAGATCCAGTGCGCCGTCGAGCACGGCCTCGATGCGCGCCCAGCGTGCCGGGTCGGTGTGCACGTCAGCCCCGCAGCTCGTGGAAGAGGAAGGCGCGCGCCGAGCGCCAGCGCCGCTTGACCGTGCGATCCGAGACGTCGAGGAGGCCGGCGATCTCGTCGATCGACAGGCCGCCGAAGAACCGCCACTCGACGAGCTGGGCGAGCTCCGGATCGGCGCTCTCGAGACGCGACAGCGCTTCGTCCACCGCCAGCAGGTCGGCGGAGCGCTCGGGAGAAGCGATCTGCTCCTCGTCGAGCTCCACCGCGACGCGCGCGCCGCCGCGCTGCACCTGCGCGACGTCGATCGCCGCGCGCGCCCGACGGCCGTACTCGTGGCCGCGCGACGGGTTGCCGCCGCCGTCGCGCGGAAAGTGCGGCTGCATCGCCGCGACGACCGACTCGTCGCACGGCGTCGTCGCGTTGTGATCCAGGTAGATGCAGCC
>JBGARM010000103.1:0-9051 GCA_044230215.1 Thermoanaerobaculia bacterium
CCCCGGTCATGAGGATGCCGGCTGCCGCCTGGAGGAACGGCGAGATCGCCCGCCAGATCGAGCGGAAGCCGCGATGGTCGAGGCTCCAGTCCTCCTTGCCGAGCGCCGCCTCGACCTTCGGCAGCTGGGAGAGATCGCCCAGTTCGAGGAGGCCGACCTGCGTCCAGGCGACGAGCCAGTCGTTGCCCCGTCCCACAGCGAGGGCGCGGGGCACGGCGGGGTGCGACCGGTCGCCGCCGCGCTCGTCCAGGTGGCGCACGACGAGGGCGCGAATATCCTGCTTCTTCGTGTCGGTCGAGCGCCGCTGGGTGATGACGTCGACCGCCCAGTCGAACGCCGCCGCATCGCCGGTCTCGTAGAGCGCCTGGGCGGCGCGCAGCTGCTCCTCCGGGTCGGCGTCCCCGAGCTCCTGGCGGAGCTGCTTTCTCGCCGCCTCGTCGCCGAAACCGACGGCGAGCGCGCGCAGGGCAGTCTGCTTCGTGTCGGGATCCTGCCGCCACTTCGCCAGCCGCCGGAGTGGCTCGACGGCGCGCGGGTCCCGGGAGCGCCCGAGGCCGGCCGCGGCGCCGCGGAAGTAGGGCTCGTTGCCCTTGCCCTGGCTGTAGCCGACGAGACGCTGCAGGGCGCTGGCAGAGCGCTCCGCCGGCAACCCGCCACCGCCGACGAGAAAACCGAGGCCGGCGAGGGCGGCGTTCCTCACCTGGATCGTGCCCGGCTGCGGATCCCCCTTCCGGACCTTCTTGCCAGCGCTATCGGGATCGAGGCTCGGCCTGGCGAGGCCCGTCCCGCCGGCGGGCGCCTCGGTGATCGACTCGGCTTCGGCGAGCATCCAGAGCAGCAGGGTCTCGGCGCGCTCGGGTCCCAGGTCGAGGATCCCCTGCAGGCAGGCCTCGGGCACCCAGGCCTGCGGCAGAAAGGCCAGGCACTGAACGTAGAACCGCGCGGCGGCGTTCGGATCTCCCAGTTTTTCGAGCGCCGCGGCGGCCTCGATGCCGCGCACCCAGGGGTCGGTGAGGGCCTGTTGCATCTCGCGCTGCATCTGGTCGCCGGAGACGGCCTGCGCCTGCGGCATGACGCCGACCGCTGCGCCGAGCATCGCCCCCGGCTTCATCAGCTTCATGGCGGCTTCCTGCTGCTTCTTCATCGTGTCGCTGCCCAGCACGCCGCTCATGCCGGAGAGCATCAGGCCCATGAAATCGGTCTGGCTCTTGAGAGCGCCGCGCAACTGCTGCAGGGCACGCTCGCGGAGCTCTTCCGGAACGAGCGCTGCCCCTTCGCCCGCCAGGAAGCTCGCAACCACCGGGTTGCGGGTCTGCTTGAGCTCGCGGGCGTCGAGAAGCTCGGTCAGCGGATCCGCGGCGACGGCGGCCGCCTCCGCCTGCGCGGCGGCTGGCGCCACCGGTAGCGAGCTCCAGAGGATGGACAGGGCCAGCGAGGTGGCCAGGGCTCGGCGCATGGGAATCTCCCTCTACCCTACGTGAAAAGGGCCTCCGTTTCGGCTCAATGCTAGAGTTTTCGGCCCTATGAGCCCCCTCGACCCCTCCTCCTATCCCCTGGCGCTGCAGGAACTCGCGGTCAAGGTCCGCGATGGTGTCCGGCTCTCCGCCGAGGATGCCCTGCACTGCTTCGAGACCCCGCACGTCCTTTCGCTCGGCCGGCTGGCGAACGAAGTGCGGCGCCGGTTGCACGGCGACAGGGTGTTCTACAACCTCAATCGGCACATCAACCCGACTAACGTCTGCGTCTATACCTACAACTGCAAGTTCTGCAGCTTCGCGGCGATGAAGGACGAGCCGCACGCCTGGCAGATGTCGCACGAGGAGATCTACCGCCAGGCCGGCGAACAGGGCGGCAACGACGTCACCGAGTTCCACATCGTCGGCGGCCTTCATCCCGACCTCGACATGGCCTGGTACGAAGAGATGTTGCGCGGCCTCAAGGCGCGTTTTCCGAAGGCTCATCTCAAGGCTTTCACCGCCATCGAGATCGGCTGGTTCGCCAAACGCGAGAAGCTGTCGATCGAGGAGGTCCTCACGCGCCTGACCGCGGCGGGGCTGGGATCGCTCCCGGGGGGCGGCGCCGAGATCTTCCATCCGGAGGTGCGCGAGATCATCTGCGACGGCAAGCTCGACGCCGACGAGTGGATCGAAGTCCACCGGGTCGCTCACCGTATGGGCATCAAGAGCAACTGCACGATGCTCTACGGCCACGTCGAGAAGAGCGCCCACAAGGTCGACCACCTGCTGCGCCTCCGGGCGCTGCAGGACGAGCACGGCGGATTCAACGCCTTTATTCCGCTCGCCTATCATCCCGAGAACAACTACCTGGGGCTCCAGTACCACACGACCGGGCTCGACGATCTGCGTCACATCGCCACGGCACGGCTCGTGCTAGACAACATCCCGCACGTCAAGGCCTATTGGGTGATGGTGACGCCCAAACTGGCGCAAGTGGCTCTGTCGTTTGGGGCCGACGACCTCGACGGCACCGTGGTGCGGGAGACGATCTACCACATGGCGGGCGCCGAAACGGCACAGATGATGCCGACGAACGAGCTCGAGCGGGTCGTCCGTGCGGCTGGTTTCACACCGGTCGAGCGCGACACGCTTTATAATGCAGTAGAACGGGCGAACTGACCCGTTCGGGAGTCCCTTTTCTCCGGAGCCCGGAGCCGTCCTGTGGCGAAGCCGGCCGCGGCGGTGCCAGGAGCCGGAAGATGGGGATGTCGTACCCAGACAGGAAAGGACATTGCAGCCATGCCGCAACGCTTCCCGACGCCTGAAACCGCCCCTTGCCCGATGTTCACGGCCCGCCGCGCCTGCAGTTGGCGGGCGCTGGCCTTCACGGCTTTCGGAGTCGTCGCCCTGGTGGCGGCTTCGGCGCCGCTTCGGGCGTCGACGCAGCTCAGCGACGGGCACGTTTTCAGCGATATCGACTTCGACAAGACCTCGCCCAAGATCAGTCCGAACGGCCAGTGGGCCGTCTACGGCCAGGACGCGGTCGTCGATGGAGCGTTCGAGCTCTACAGCGTGCCAGTGGCCGGCGGGACGCCCGTCCGTCTCTCGGACGTGCTGACGGCGACGCAGCACGTGACCTTCGCCATCAGCCCGAACAGCGCCCGCGTGGTCTATATGGTCGACCAGGACACGCCGGGCAAGACCGAGCTCTACAGCGTGCCGATCGGCGGCGGTGTGAGCACCAAGCTCAACGCCAATCTGGGAACCGGTCGCAACGTCCTCAACTTCCAGATCTCCCCCACCAGCAGCCGGGTCTTCTACGTCGCCGACCAGGGCACCACGCAGAACGTGTTCGAGCTCTACAGCGTTTCGATTACCGGCGGCGGCTCGGTGCGGCTGAGCGTCGACAAGGGCAGCCAGTGGGACGTCGAGAACTACAAGATCACCTCGGACGGCAACACCGTGGCCTATCGGATGGTGGCGACGGCGTTCGGCAACGGCGAGCTGTGGAGCGTTCCGGCCGAGGGCCCGGTCGAGCTGAACACGATCCTCAACCGCGCGCTCACTTCGGGCGGCGCGGTCGAGCCGGACTTCCAGATCAGCGCCGACAACAGCCGGGCGGTCTATCGCGCCGACGCCTCGACGGACGAGACCTTCGAGCTCTACAGCGTGCCGATCGGCGGCGGTACTTCAACGGCTCGCTGGCGGGGGATGTCACCAGCTTCCAGATCAGTGCCAACAGTGCGCGGGTGGTCTACCGCGCCGACCAGGCGGCGGCGGGCACCTTCCAACTCTACAGCGTGCCGCTCGCCGGCGGCACCGCCACGGTGCTCAACGGCAGCCTGGCTGCCGGGCGGGACGTCGAGCTGGGTTTCTCGATCAGCGGCGACAGCTCGAAGGTGGTCTATCGCTCGGATGAAGCGGTGGGCGACCTCGTCGAGCTCTACAGCGTACCGATCGCCGGCGGAACGCCCACCAAGCTCAACGGCGCGCTCAACGCCGCCGGCGATGTCCTCGGCACGGGCGCTCCGACGAGCGGTCAGGATCCCGTGATCACCGCCGACAGCGCGCGCGTCGTCTATCTCGCCGACGCCGTCCAGGACGGTCTCAACGAGCTCTACAGCGTACCGATCGGCGGCGGCACCGCCGTCAAGCTCAACCGCTCCCTCACCGCCGGCGGCGACGTGCAGAACTACCGCCTCACTCCGGACAGCAACTGGGCGATCTACGGCGCCGACGGGGAGGGCGACGGAACCGACGAGCTCTATGCCGCGCCGATCGCCGGCGGCACGGTGCTGGACGTCTCCGGCCCGCTGGTCTTCGGCGGCGACGTGATCCTGAAGTACGTGACGCTGCCGATCGTCTGGGAGGTCTCGTCCAACAGCCGCGACGTCGTCTACGCCGCCGACGAGATCGTCGACGACGAGATCGAGCTCTTTACCGCCAGCCTGGGCGGCCCGCCGAGCGCGCCGACCTCCGTCGTCGCCGTCGCCGGCAACACCCAGGTGACGGTGACTTTCGCGGCGCCGGGCAACAACGGCGGCAGCCCGATCACCGGCTACACGGTGACCCCGAGCCCGGCCACGGTCGGCTGGGTCGACAACAACGCCGGCAGCACCGCTCTCACCCACGTGATCACCAATCTGATCAACGGCACCACCTACACCTTCACCGTGCGGGCGACCAACGTGAACGGCACGGGGGACCCGTCGGCGCCATCGAACAACGCCACGCCGGCGACCGTGCCCTCCGCGCCGAGCGCAGTCGGCGCGGTGCCGCGCAACCACGCCGCGGACGTCACCTTCGCCGCCTCGGCGAGCAACGGCGGCAGCACGATCACCGGCTACACCGTGATCTCCAACCCGCCCGGCGGCATCGACCTCACCCAGGGTACGACGGCGCTCAAGCACTACGTCGTCGGCCTGACCAACGGCACCCCCTATACCTTCACCGTCGTGGCGCAGAACGGGGTGGGGCCGAGCCCCGCCTCCGCCGCCTCGAGCGCCGCCACTCCGGGTTGTGTCCCGGGCGTGGTCAACGTCTTCTGTGACGGACTCGAAACCAACGACACCTCGCAGTGGAACTTCGCCTCCGCCGTCCCCGGACCGCCGACCTCGGTCGTCGCGGCGGGTGGCAACGCCCAGGCGATCGTGACCTTCGTCGCGCCGATCGTCGATCCCGGCAATGCCGTCACCGGCTACACCGTGACCTCGAACCCGCCGGGCGGTCTGGATACAAACGCCGGTGCCACCGGTACCTCCCACGTCGTCACCAGCCTGGACAACGGAGTTTCCTACACCTTCACCGTGCGGGCGACGAACGCCAACGGCGAGGGCGCGCCATCGGCGCCGTCGAATGCCGTGACGCCGGCCACCGTGCCGGGCGCGCCGACGGCGGTCGTCGCGCTCGCCGGCGACAGCAACGCCTCGGTGGTTTTCGTGGCGCCGCTCGACGACGGCGGCAGCCCGATCCTGGGTTACACGGTGACCTCCAGCCCGGCCGGCGGCATCGACAGCAACGCCGGCCAGCCCGGGCTCACGCACGCCATCACCAACCTCGCCAACGGGACCGAGTACACCTTCACCGTGACGGCGACGAACGCCGCCGGCACCGGCGACCCCTCGGCGCCCTCGAACCCCGTCATCCCCAACCCCTCCTGACACCGGCGCCCCGGCGCCGGTGCCGCACGTCTACCTGCTGCGCTGCCGCGACGGCTCGCTCTACGCCGGGGCAGCGGTCGATCTCGAGAAGCGCCTGCGCGAGCACCGCGCCGGCAGGGCGTCGCGGTACACGCGCTCGCGGTTGCCGGTGGAGCTCGCCTGGTCGCGCGAGGTGGAATCGTGGAGCGCCGCCCTGGTCGAAGAGGCGCGCATCAAGTCGCTGCCGCGCCGCGCCAAGGAGCTCCTGATGGCCGCGCCCGCGGAAGACACTGCGCCGCTCCCGCCGGGCGCCCCCGGCTGAGCTTCAGCAGATCCGCGGCAACTGCTCGCCGGAGAGCAGGTCGACGATGCGGCTGCCGCCGATCGAGCTGCGCAGGGTGACGAGGCCGGCCGGACCCTCGACCACCTCGCCGATCAGCACCGCCTGTCGGCCGAGCGGATGACGGCGCCAGATGGCGAGCGCCTCGTCCGCCGCCTCGCGCGCGACGAAGGCGATCGCCTTGCCCTCGTTGGCCACGTAGAGCGGGTCGAGCCCGAGGAACTCGCAGGCGCCGCGCACCGCCGGGGCGACCGGCAAGGCCGCTTCGTCCTTCCGTATGCCGACGCCGGCGTAAACGGCGATCTCGTTGAGCGCCGAAGCGACCCCGCCGCGAGTCGGGTCGCGCAGGACGTGAACCTTGTCGCCCAATGCCGCGAGAAGGTCGCCCACCAGGCCGTGGAGCGCCGCCGAGTCGCTGACGATCGGCGCGTCGAAAGCGAGTCCCTCGCGCACCGACAGGATGGCGATGCCGTGCTCGGCGATCGCACCCGAGACGAGAATGCGGTCGCCGGGCCGGGCGCGACGCGGCGAGATCTCGATCCCGTCGGCGATCCGCCCGATGCCGGCAGTGTTGATGTAGACGCCATCCCCCTTGCCGCGGTCGACGACCTTGGTGTCGCCAGTCACGATCGGGACGCCGACCGCCGCCGCGGCCTCCTTCATCGAAGAGACGATTCGCCACAAGGTCTCCATCGGCAGACCCTCTTCGAGAATGAGCGCGCAGGTGAGCGCCACCGGCCGCGCCCCGCACATCGCGAGATCGTTCACGGTCCCGTGGACGGCCATCGAGCCGATGTCGCCGCCGGGGAAGAAGAGCGGTCGCACGACGTAGGAGTCGGTCGAGAGAGCGAGCCGCTCGCTGCCGCCGGCGAGCACCGCGCCGTCGTGCATCTGCTCGAGCTCCGGATTGGCGAAACTGGGCACGAACATGCGCTCGATGAGGTGTTGAGTCAGCCGTCCGCCGCCGCCATGCGCCATCTGGACCGTCGGATACTCCGCGATCGGCACCGGGCAGACCGGCCCCAGGGCGAGATCGCCCGGCGGCCTCTCGCCGGGGTTTCGTGGCGCCGCGCTCACGCCAGCCTCGCATAGCGGTAGTAGGCCGAGCAGGCGCCCTCGGAGGAGACCATGGGTGCGCCGAGCGGGCGCTCGGGATTGCATTGTTTGCCGAAGGCCGGGCACTCGTTGGGCTTGCGGATCCCCTGCAGGACCTGGCCGGCGATGCACAACGGCGACTCCTCGGCGGAGATGCCGCCGACGTCGAACTTGCGCTCGGCATCCTGGGCGCGGAACTCTTCGCGCAGCCGGAGGCCGCTCGCGGGAATCGTCCCGATTCCCCGCCACTTGCGGTCGCAGACCTCGAAGACTTCGGCGACCAGTTTCTGGGCCGTCGGGTTGCCGGCGCGGGTGACGGCGCGCACGTACTGGTTCTCGACCCCCCAGCGGCCCTCCTCGAGCGCCTTGACCGCCATGTGGATCCCCTGCAGCAGGTCGAGCGGCTCGAAGCCGGTGACGACGATCGGCACCCGGTACTTCTCGGCGATCGGTTCGTACTCCCAGTAGCCCATCACGGCGCAGACATGCCCGGCGGCGAGGAAGCCGTTCACCCGGCAGTCGGGCGAAGAGAGGATCGCCTCCATCGCCGGCGGCACCAGCACGTGCGAGGTCAGGATGGAGAAGTTCGTGAGGCCGAGACGCTTCGCCTGCCAGACCGCCATGGCGTTGGGCGGCGCGGTGGTCTCGAAGCCGACGGCGAAGAAGACCACTTCACGGTCGGGGTTCTCGCGCGCCAGCTTCACCGCGTCGAGCGGCGAGTAGACCATGCGCACGTCGCCGCCGGCCGACTTGACCGCCAGCAGGTCGGTGGTCGAGCCCGGCACCCGCAGCATGTCGCCGAAAGAGGTGAAGATGACTTCCGGCCGGCGCGCGATGGCGAGCGCCTGGTCGATGAGCTCGAGAGGCGTCACACAGACCGGGCAGCCGGGCCCGTGGATCAGGCCGACCGACTCGGGCAGCAGGCGGTCGATGCCCGAGCGCATGAGGGTATGCGTCTGCCCGCCGCAGACCTCCATGAGGTTCCACCGCGAATGGCAGTCGCGGCGCAGGGCGGCGAAGAGAGCCTGCGCCTCCTGCTCGCCGCGGTACTCGTCGACGAAGCGCATAACCTCAGCCCCCCCTCTTCTGCGCCTGCGCGGCGGCGGCCTCGTCCTGGAGATCCAGCAGCTCGCCGATCTCGGCGAGGTACTGGAAGACCTTCTTCGCCTCCGCCTCGTCGATCTTGCTGATCGCGAAGCCGACGTGGACGACAACCCACTCGCCGGCCTCGACCTCCGGCGTGTAGGCGAAGCAGACCTCCTTCACCACGCCGGAGAAATCGACCTTGCCCATCGGAATGCCGATCTCGTTGTGCACCACTTCGACGACCTGTCCTGGAACTCCGAGCCACATGGGCGTTGGCTCCTTTCGACTCTCTCTCGAGGTCAGTCCGCCGCGAGTCGCGCGGCGGCGACCGCGATCTGTCCGAGGGCGATGCCGCCATCGTTGGGCGGCACGTCGCGATGCAGCAGGACTTCGAAGTTCTCCGCCCGCAGGCGCGCCGCCAGTCGCTCGGCGAGCCGGCGGTTCTGGAAGCAGCCGCCGGAGAGCGCGACGCGTGTGACGCCCGCACCGGCGGCCAGACGGGCGGCGGCGAGCGCGCCGTCGACGAGCGCCTGATGAAAGCGGGCGGCGATCCGCGGCACCGCCTCGCCGCGCCGGCGATCGGCCAGCATCGCGGCCACCAGCGGTCGCCAGTCGAGCTCGTGGAAACCGCTGCCCGGAAGCTGCCCGGGCGCGAGTCCAGCGGGTGCGATGCTGGCGACGAGCGGCAGGGGATAGGTGCCGTGCTCGCGCGGATCGGCGGCGAACTCGAGCGCCATCGCCGCCTCCCCCTCGTAGGAAACCCGGATGCCATAACCGCCGGATTCCCTGTCGCCGCCGCCGACGCCGAGGAGCGCCGCGATGCCGTCGAAGAGCCGGCCCATGGACGAGGTCCACGGCGCGTTCCAGCCGGTCGTGAGCATCCTCTCCATCGCCGCGCGCTCGGCCGGTGAAAAGGTGGCGAGCGCAGGAATCT
>JBGARM010000104.1:0-9044 GCA_044230215.1 Thermoanaerobaculia bacterium
GGATCGCGGTCGAGGCCGGCCGCCCGGGCCGCCGCGACGCGCAGGCGAAAGCCGATCATCTCGTCGAGGAGCTGGCGCCGCCGGGCTTCCACCGGGGCCGCGGTCGGCGCGCTGCGTGCCACTCGCGTCCACTCGCGCTCGAACTCCGCGACCGTGACGGAGACGCCGCCGACGCGCGCCAGGATCGGCTCGGTTGCGCCGGGAGAGCCCGACGCGAGCGCAGCTGCGCAGCTGCTCAGCAGAAAGCAGACGGCGGCACGGCCGAGCACCAAAGACGTTCCCCTCCCCCCCGGGAAGTGCGTGCTGCATGATGCGTGACTAGATCTTCACTAGATCTTCAGGACAGCAGGGTGTTGAGGGCGAACCTTAGTGGATCCTGCGTCGGCTGTCCACGCAGTCCGGCGGAGGCTGCAGGGCGTCGCGGCGTCAGGCGGAGTCCTTCTCGACGAGGACGATCTCGCAGCCCAGCTCCAGCGCGAAGCGCCCGCGCTTCGTCGGCACGAGGCGCACGTCCGGACACTTCTGCTCCAGGCGGCGGCGCAGCAGGATCAGGCGGCTCTCCAGGTTGTCCTTGTAGCCCGGCAGGCCCAGCGAGGGATCCAGGCGCAGCTCGCGGTTGGAGAACTCGCTGCGTCCCTCACGCTGGTGCTGATTCAGGATCTTCCAGAAGATCTTCGCCGGCACGTTGCGCACCAGATACTCGTCGCCCAAGAAGATCGTCTCGTCTTTGCGGAAGTAGACGAAGCGCAGCCTGCGATCGCACTCCGCCGGCGCCGCGAGCGGCGGACGCGGCACCGGCACCGGCGCTGTTTCCTCTTCATCCTCCTGCATGCGATCGATGCCCATGGCGATCTGGTTGGCGACGATCTGCAGGAAGGCCTCGTCCCACTCGTCGAAGGCCAGGGGATCGCGGCTCTCGAAGCCGAGCACGCCCACCAGCCGGTCGCCGGCAAGCAGCGGCAGCGCGAGCTGGGCGCGAGCGTCTGGCAGGCCAGGCAGCGGAATCTCCGGCGCCAGGTCGCGCTGGCCCTCGCGATCGGCGAAACGCTGGCGGATCGTGCGTCCGTAGCGGATCTCCGTGCCGACTCCGGCGACGCGGATCATCCGGCGCTCCGCCGCGGCGATCCCCATGACACCGTCGCCGATGGCGATCTCCGCGCCGACCCCTTCGGCGCCGTAGCCCCGGCTGGCGATCGCCACCAGTCGGCATTCGCGGTCGTCGGGGACGAGGACCATCGAATGGCTGAAGGTGAAGAGCTCGTCGAGCCCGGCGAGGGTCGTCGTGAGGAGCTCGTCGAGGTCGCGGGCGCGGGCGATCTTGCCCGAGATCGCCTGCAGGCCGCGGAGCTCCGAGAGCTCCCCCGGGTCCGGATGGCGGTGGCTTTCCGGATCCCAGTCGGTGGGCTCGGACGGCGGGTCGGCCAACGGGTCGACGAACTCCTCCACTCTGCGCAGCGACAGCACCTCGTAGACGTCGGCCGAGAGGAGGCGGAAGATCCCCTTCATTCCCGAGTGCGAAGCGATCACCTGGATGCGCGCCGCCATGGTGTCGAACAGCGCACCTGCGGTCTCGAGATGGTCGAAGCGCAGCTCGAGGCGGTAGAGCTCGAAGGTGCGCGGATCCCACAGGTCGACCGCGGCATAGGGATTCTCGGCGACGTTGCGCCGCGTCTTGTTGAAGAACTGGCAGGAGAGCGCGACGTGCGTCGGGTCGACGTAGTAGACCTGCGAGATGTAGGTGACGTTCGGTTCGCCCTGGGCGTCGGCGGTCGCCATCGTCGCCGGGATGACGCCCTGAAAGCACGCCTGAAGGTCTTCCAGCCGTACCGTCATGCCGTGCCCGTGCGGTGAGATGCCCCTGCAGCCTCCGGCGTCAGGCGCTGCCCGGCGTCCGGCCCGGGAGTCTGCTCGAACAGCGTCTCGACGGCCAGGAGCACCGAGAAAGCGGGCCAGAAGTTCATCGAGCGCGTCGACTTGCGCGGCACCCCGACGTGTCCCCAGTCGACCGCGAGTTGCTCGAGGTAGCGCTCGATGAAACGCCGCTCGTCGAGCGACGCCGGGCGAACCTCGAGGACCCCGCCCTTGATCTGCAGCGAACGATGGTCGATCGCGCGGGTCACCGTGACCGCGATCCGGCCGTTGTCGGCAAGGTTGGCGAGCGCCCGCTCGGCGGTCGCCGAAGGCAGGAAGACGGTCAGCGTGCCGGCGGCGGCATCGGCGCGCACGCCCGCCGCGCGAACGCAGTCCGGGCGCAGCCGACCGTCCCGGGTCCCGACGAGGACCGAGATGCCGGACTCGATGAAGCGCGCGAGCTCGGGGGTAATCACGCTGGCGGTGGCTCCGCGCGCATTCTATGAAACAAGCGCGCGAAACCACCGCCCGGGTTGCGGAACCGGCGAGGCCTCCCCGAAGCCGGAGCCTGCGGGGAGTTACTTGGCCGGCGTTGCCGGCGGCGCGGGCGGGGCGATCGGGTCCGGCACCTTGTTGTGGACCGGCGGCAGGGTGCGGAGATAGGCCCAGATCGCCTTCAGATCCTCTTCGGGCAGAGTCGAGTAGGCCTGCCACGGCATCGGCGGCAGGATCTGCCGGCCCCGGCCCTGGTGGCGCCCGCTCTGCAGGGCGGCGAGGAACTCCTCTTCGGTCCATTTGCCGAGCCCGGTCTCGGCGTCGGGAGTCAGGTTGGCGGTGAAGCTCACGCCCCAGGGTCCCGACCAGGCCGTCAGGGTGCCGGCGACCGTCGCCATCCAGGGCCCGGGCGGCAGCTGCGGCGCCGGCGGCATGACCATCGCCTGCGGGTGGCCGGCGAGGCGCTGGCTCATGTCCGGCTCGGGACCGTTCGGTCCCATCTTCTTCGTCGTGTGGCAATCGTCGCAACCGCCCATGCGCACCAGGAACTCACCACGGGCGACGCGATCGCCGGCCTTGTCGCCCGCCGGCGGAGCGGCGGGCGTCTGAGCCTGGGTGCGGACGACGGTGACGGCGACCAGCGCCATCGCGAGGACGACTCCCTTCACTGCGATCTTCATGGCTTCTCCCCTTTCGAAGCGGTTTGAGTGGCTTGCGGCACAAAAAGTCCTTCGCGGATCCAGCGCTCGACGAGCGCCACGGCCTGGTGATCGACGACATGGCTGCCGAGCGGCGGCATGGCGAAGATCGGGTCGCGGCGCGACATCCGCTGCAGGAGCAGGCTCGCCTCCGGGTGGCCGGGCGCGAGCCGCGCCATCGGTGCGGCGCCGGAGGGCTGAAAACGGGCCGTGCGCTCGACGGCGGAGGCGAGAGCGGCCGGAGTGGCGGCGCCGCCAGCGATCCGCACCTCGAGCGAAAAGTCCAGGCTGGCGAGGGGGCCGCGCGCGTTGTGGCAATTCGAGCAGTTGCCGTGGAGGTAACCGAGCGCGGCGCGTTCGACCGCCGAGCGCGCCGGAATCGTCGGCGGCGAGGCAAGAAGGTCAGCGGGCAGGCCCTTGAGCCAGCCCTCGCGGACCAGCATCGCGAGATCGACCTCTGCCGGGCCGATCGGCTCGGTGTGCAAGGCGCCGGGATCGCGCGCTGCCGATAGCTGCAGCGCCGAGAAGCCGAGCACCGGCGAGACGTTCCCCTCGTGGCAGGCGCGACAGTCGCTGCGTGCCGGCAGGTCGTAGGCTCCGCCGTCGGGCAGCCGGTAGACGCCACGCTCGCCGAACTTCGCCGCCAACAGGGCATCGCTCTCGTCGTCGAGCCAGCGATAGGTCGCGTAGACCCAGCCTTCCGCGGTGAGCTGGATGTAGCGCGTCTCGATCCGGCGATCGAAGGCGAACTCCTTCCACAGCCGGGTGCCGACCGGAAAAACCCAGGCATCGGGATCGCTGGCGGCGATGCTCGTTCCGGGAGGCAGCGCGATCCAGCGATGCTTGCGCGCGCCGTCGCTCCACAGCGGATACTGCGGCGAGAAGGCGAGGACGCCGGGAGCGACCTGCTGGGTCGCGATGTCGGCGTAGAGGCCGGTCTGCGACAGGCGATCCGGCAGACCGTCGGCAGCGCGCGCCGGAGAGACCAGGGCGAATCCGATCGCGAGGGCGGCAAGAGTGCGGTTGGAGGTGCGCATCGTTCGTGTCATCCCGTTCCAGCTCTGACTACGGAATTCTCGAACGAAAGCTTCACTTCCGTTTCCTAAATCGATCGCATCGGAATCCTAAGATTGTCCTAAGTACCGCGCGGGAGGGGCTCCCTGGCTCGAGGCGGCTGGCTCGGCACCTAGAACCACGCCCGGCAGCGCCGTCGCCGCTTCGCATAGGCTGTGCTGCCGCAAGGAAAGGGAGGCCGCCATGAAGACCCCGATGGGCCTGCGAACCGCGTTTCTGCCCCTGGTCCTGATGGCTGCCACGGCCGGAGCTCCCGCCCGTGCGCTGCCCGAGCCGGTCTCGATCTCCGCCCTCGCCTGGCTGGCCGGCAGCTGGGGTGGCACCCAGGACGGCGTCGCCAGCGAGGAACACTGGACGAGCGCCGCCGGTGACGGGTTGGTCGGCATGCACAAGGACGTCAAGGCGGGCAAGATGACCGGCTTCGAGTTTCTGCGCGTCGAGGTCGATGGGCAGCGGCGGATCTGCTACGTCTCGATGCCGGGAGGAGCGCCGCCGACCTCGTTCTGCGCTGTCGAGGTCGGCGAGCGGCGCGTCGTGTTCGAGAACCGGGAGCACGACTTCCCGCAGCGGATTCTCTACTGGCTGGACGGCGAGGGGAGGCTCCACGCCCGGATCGAAGGCCCGGCCGGCTCCGGAGAGCGGGCGATGGAGTGGGTCTGGAGCCGCCTGCCCGATTGAGCGCCGTCGCCGGCTTGCCTCGCGCTCCCGGCGGACGTATCCTTGGCGGGCCCCTTCCGGGGCATCCCCACGATCCGAGCCGCAGAACCGGGAGAACATGATGGCCGAACGCACCGAACCCGACGCCGGGCAGGACTTTGCTGCGCTGCTCGACGCCTTCGAGAAGAAACAGGCCGACGCCGACAAGGACAAGTTGGGGTCCGAGGCTCCGAAGGCCCCGGAGGTAGGCGATCGGGTGTCGGTGAAGATTGTCGGCTTCGGCGAGGACGCCGCCTTCGTCGACCTCGGCCGCAAGGCCGAGGGCTCGATTCCCCTGTCGCAGCTGACCGACGACGAGGGCAAGCGCACCGCCGCCGTCGGCGATACCGTCGAGGCGATCATCGCTTCGACCTCGGACGACGGCATCGTCCTGCGCGTCCGCGCGGGTCGCGGGCCGGCAGCTCCGGCCGAGCTGCAGCAGGCGTACACCTACGGCCTGCCGGTCGACGGCACGGTGACCGCGGTGATCAAGGGCGGCGTCGAGGTGACGGTCTCCGGGGTGCGCGCCTTCTGCCCGGTGTCGCAGATCGACAACCGCTATGTCGAGGACGCCGCCGCCTTCATCGGCCAGCGCCTCGCTTTCCGCATCACCCGCCTCGAAGAGGGCAAGGGACGCGGGATGAATCTCGTGCTGTCGCGCCGCGCTCTGCTCGAGGAAGAAGCGCAAGCCAAGGCCGCGGCGGCGCGCGAGAAGATCAAGGTCGGCCAGACGGTGCGCGGCACGGTGACCTCGCTCGCCGCCTATGGCGCCTTCGTCGACCTGGGGGGGATCGAGGGGCTGCTGCACGTCTCCGAGCTCGGCCACGGACGGGTGGCGCATCCGCAGGACGTCGTCGCCGTCGGCCAGGAGCTCGAGGTGCAGATCCTCAAGATCGTGCCGGCGGAGAACGAAAAGGGGCGGGACAAGATCTCGCTCTCGCGTCGCGCGCTGGTCAAGGATCCCTGGCAGGAGGAGGCGGGACGCCTGGTGACCGGCAGCCGACGGCAGGGCAAGGTCGCCCGGATCGAGCTCTTCGGCGCCTTCGTCGAGCTGGCGCCGGGCGTCGACGGGCTGCTGCACATCTCCGAGCTCGCCGCCGGCAGCGGCCGCGAGGTGCGACATCCCCGCGAGCTGCTCAAGATCGGGCAGACCCTCGAGGTCGCCATTCTCTCGGTCGACCGCGAGACCCGGCGCATCGCCCTGGGACTTCCGGCCAAGGGGGACGAGGCCGGGGCGGAGGACCTCGCCCAGGCGCGCGCCGGCAGCGGCGGCACCGGTTTCGGCGCCTTCGGCGACTTCTTCGCCAAGGCGAAAAAAGGCTGAGCGATAGGATCGTCCGACCATGACCCCCCACGTCTCTGCCCGTGGCCGACTGATGCCGGCCTCTCCGATCCGCAAGCTGATGCCGGTGGCCGAGGAGGCCAAGCGGCGCGGCGTCAAGGTCTATCACCTGAACATCGGCCAGCCCGACCTCGAGACGCCGGCGGTGATGCGGGCGCGCCTCGAGCGCGCCGACAAGGTCTTCGCCTATACGCCATCGAACGGCACCTCGGAGTACCTCGAGTCGCTGCGCATCTACTACAGCCGTCTCGGTCTCGACCTCGAGCTCGACGAGCTCATCGCCACGACCGGCGGCAGTGAGGCACTGCTTTTCGCCTTCTTCGCCTGCACCGGCGACGGCGACGACGCCCTGGTCGTCGAGCCGTACTACACCAACTACAACTCGTTCGCGACCATGGCCGGGGTGCGCCTCGTGCCGCTGCGCAGCAAGGGCGAAGACGGCTTTCACCTGCCGCCGCGCGAGGCCTGGGAGCGCGCGCTCACCCCGCGCACCCGACTGGTGCTGCTGTGCAACCCCAACAATCCGACCGGCACCGTCTACTCGCGCGCCGAGCTCGAGATGGTCGCCGCTTTCTGCCGCGACCACGGGCTCTTCCTGGTCGCCGATGAGGTCTACCGCGAGTTCGTCTACGACGGCGCGCATTCGACTTCGGCGCTGTCGCTCGCCGGGTTCGAGGATCACGTCATCGTCGTCGACAGCCTGTCGAAGCGCTACAGCGCCTGCGGCATCCGACTGGGGTCGCTGGCGACGAGGAACGGCGAGGTCTACCAGGCGGCGCTGCGCATGGCGCAGGGGCGCCTCTCGCCGCCCGGCCTCGCGCAGCTGGTGGCTTCCGGCGCGGTCGAGCTCGGCAAGGAGTATTTCGACCAGGTGGCCGCCGAGTACCAGGGCCGCCGCGACCTGCTGTTCGACGGCCTGACCGCGATCCCCGGGGTCTTCCTGCGCAAGCCCGAGGGGGCGTTCTACTTCATCGCCCGCCTGCCGATTGAGGACAGCGAGGACTTCGCGCGTTTCCTGCTCGCCGAGTTCGCCCAGGAGCAGCAGACCGTGATGGTCGCACCGGCGCCCGGCTTCTATGCGACCCGCGGGCTCGGCAACGACGAGGTGCGGATCGCCTACGTGCTCAAGAAAGAGGACCTGTCGCGGGCGGTGGAAGTCTTTGCCGCCGGCCTCACCGCTTACCGGGCGGCCCGCGGGCTCGGCCCGATCGCCGAGCTTGCGGATACCGTAGCCGCGCGCTCCCGCCGGCCCGACTTCTTCACCCCTGCCGTCTGAGCCGGCATTCGCGGCGCCGCCGATGAGCTCTCCGACAGCGGCTGCGCCTGCTGCCCGATGCTGATTTACGGCGCCAACGGCTATACCGGCGAGCTCGTCGCGCGCGAGGCCGTGCGCCGCGGACTCGCTCCGACGCTCGCCGGACGCTATGCGCCGGCCCTGGCAAACCTGGCCCGAGAGCTCGACCTCCCTTACCGGGTCTTTTCGCTGGACGATCCGCAGTCGCTGCGGCAAGCCCTGAGCGAAACCGGCACCGGGACGGTTCTGCACTGCGCCGGACCGTTCGTGCGCACCAGCCGGCCGATGGTCGATGCCTGCCTCGCGACCGGTGTGAGCTATCTCGACATCACCGGCGAGATCGCCGTTTTCGAGTCGATTCTGAAACGCGACGCCGAAGCGCGAGAGGCCGGGGTCGTCCTGCTGCCGGGGATCGGCTTCGACGTCGTGCCCACGGACTGCATGGCGATGCAGCTCAAGGAGCTCCTCCCGGACGCCAGCCACCTCGACCTCGCCTTCGTCGCCGAAGGCGGCGGCTGGAGCCGCGGCACGCTCGCCACGATGATCGAGAGCCTGCCGCATGCCGGCGCCATGCGGCGGAACGGCCGGATCGTGCCTCTACCCCTCGCCGCCGAAACGATGGAAATCGAGCTCCCCATCGGGCGCCGCACGGTGATGAGCATCGCCTGGGGCGATATTGCCACCGCCTTTCGCACCACCGGCATTCCCAACATCCGGACTTTCACCGGCGTGCCGGTGCGCACGGTGAAGCGGCTTCGTCGCCTGCGCCCGCTGCTGCCGCTGGCCGGGTGGAAACCGATCAAGCGCCTGCTGCAGCTGTGGGTGCGACGGACCGTGACCGGCCCGACCGCGGCCCAGCGCCAGGCCGGGCGAAGCTGGATCTGGGGCTCGGTCCGCAACGCGGACGGGGAGAGTGTCAGCCGCAGCTTTGCGACCGCTGAAGGCTATGCCCTGACCGCGCGAACCGCGGTCGAAGGACTGCTGCGTGTCGCGCGGCACGACGTGCCGCCCGGGGCCTGGACACCGGCGCGTGCCTTCGGCGCGCGATTCATCGCCGAATTCGGACCGGAGCCTGCAGCCGGGACAACGGCAGAGCCATAACCTTCTTCGCGGCGCGCCGTACATTCAGTCGAAGGCGAGAGACGGACTCTCTCCTCCAGTTTCTCCTTGGGTAGGGCGCCGCGTCCAACGGCGCCCCTTTTTTTGGCCTGCCCGGAGCGCCGGCTAGAATGGCGCCCGATGCGCCGCTTCTTCCAGTTGTTGGCCGCGGCAGCCGCCGGACTCCTCGGCTGGGTCGCCCTCACCACCCTCTCCACCGGTTCGGCGATCGCCAACTGGGCGCCCTGCCCGCGCAACTGGGCCTGGGCGCCCTCCTACATGCCTCGTTCGAGCCCCCTCCAGTCCTACGCGTTCAGGGTCGGTAAAGCGCACGCCAAGATCTGCTACGGCAGCCCGGCGCTCGGTGGGCGAACGATGATCGGCGGCGACGCGGTCCCTTACGGCAGGCTCTGGCGCACGGGCGCGAACGAGCCGACGACCCTGCACCTCGACCAGGCGGTGCGGGTCGGCGAGGTCGTGCTCGGTCCGGGGAGCT
>JBGARM010000105.1:0-8978 GCA_044230215.1 Thermoanaerobaculia bacterium
GGCGCCCGCCGCCCCCCCGGCGCGCCGGCCGGCCGGGGGGTGTCCCCCGCGCCCGGCGCCGCGACGGTGGCCCTCTCCGTGCTCGCGGTGCGTCGCCTGGCCCCGGCCGCCGCCGGCAGCGGCATTCCCAATCTCAAGGCGGTGCTGCACCGCGCACGAGCGATGGGCGGTGCCAGGCTGATTGCGGTGAAGTTCTTCGGCGGCGCCACGGCGATCACGGCTGGCCTCGCACTGGGCCGCGAGGGTCCGACGATCCAGATGGGCGGAGCCGTCGGCGGCCTGCTCTCGCGCCGCCTCCGGTCGACGGCACACGAGCGCCAGGTGATGATCGCCGCCGGCGCGGGTGCCGGGCTCGCCGCCGCTTTCAACGCCCCCCTCGCCGGGTTGATCTTCGTCCTCGAGGAGGTGCAGAAGAACTTTGCACCGGGAATCTTCACCGCCACTTTCATCGCCAGCGTCACTGCCGACAGCGTCAGCCGCGTCCTGTTCGGCCAACGGGCCATTTTTCCGACGCTCGCGATCGCGGTTCCGCCGCTCTCCGCGATTCCGCTCTTCGCCCTGCTCGGCGTCGCCGCCGGTCTCCTGGCTGTCGCTTTCAATCGCGGGCTCCTGCGGACGATGAAGTCGCTCGACCGCTTCAGCACGCCCGCCCGGGTCGGATTCGCCGCCCTGATCGGCGCTGCCGTCGCGGCCCTCGCCTGGTTCGAGCCCGGGCTCGTCGGCGGGGGCGGCCGGCTGGTCGAACAGGCGATCGCCGGCAAGGGGCTGGTGCAACTGCTGCTGGGCACCGTGCTCCTGCGCTTCGTGCTGACGCTCGCGAGCTATGGCACCGGCGCGCCGGGCGGAATCTTCGCGCCACTTCTGGTGCTGGGATCCCAGACCGGTCTCGCCCTCGGCCTGGTCGTCACGGCGACCCTGCCCGGCCTCGGCGTCGCTCCGGCCGCCTGGGCGGTCGTCGGAATGGCGGCCCTGTTCTCGGGCACCGTGCGGGCGCCGCTCACCGGCATCGTCCTGATGCTCGAGATGACCGAGACCTACTCGCTGATGCTACCGCTGCTCGTCGCCAGCTTCGCGGCGCAGTGGGTGGCGGACCTGCTGCGCGAGCCGCCGATCTACGATGCGTTGTTGCAGCGCGAGCTTCGCGGCGTGGCGGAGACGCAGCGGCCCGAGAGCGCCCTGATGCTCGAGCTCGACGTCCATCCGGGAGCTCCTTTCGTGGGCCGGCAGGTCGCCGAGATCGGCCTTCCCGCGGGCGTTCTGATCGTCGCCCTCGAGCGGCGTGGAATCGACTTCGTCGTGACCGGTGCCACCCAGCTCGCCGCCGGCGACCGCCTGGCGATCGCGGTAGCTCCCGAAGCCGCACACGCCCTGGGGCCGCTGCGTGTAGGTCTCGGCCTCGAACACACTTGACCAGGCCGACTACGGGCGCCCAGCCGGCGGCCGCGTCCCATCCCCGTGGACATGGGCAGGCGGGGATGGCTCCTGGGTCCCGGACGGCAGGCGCCTCCGGATGACGGCGCCGATGGTCAGGCCCTGAATGACAATCGAGAAGATCACGACGCAATACGTCAGCGTCAACAGCAGGGCGCGGTTGTCCTGCGGGGGTAGCGACAGCGCCAGGGCCACGGAGATCGCGCCGCGGAGGCCCCCCCAGGAGAGAACCGTTATCGCGCCCTTCGCCGGGCGCCTGCGCAAGGCGAGGCAGCCGATCATTCCCGCGACGCTCGACCAGCGCGCGAGCAGGACGATCGGAATCACCAGAAGGCCTGCGACCAGCCAGCGCGATTGCAACGGAAGTACGAGAAGCTCGAGACCGATGAGGAGGAAGAGCACGACGTTCAGAATCTCGTCGATCAACTCCCAGAAGCTGTCGACGTGAATTCGAGTGCGCTCGGTCATGGCGAAGGCGCGGCCCTGGTTGCCGATGAAGAGGCCGGCCACGACCACGGCGATCGGCGCCGAGAGGTGGAGAGCGTCGGCGAGGGCATAGAGACCCATCGCCAGGGCAACGGTGATCAGGACCTCCACCTGGTAGTTGTCGACGCGCTTGAGCATCTGGTAGGCGATGAGACCCGCTACGAGACCGATCAGCAGCGCCCCGCCGACCTCCTTCAGAACCAGCAACGTGACGGCGCCGGCGCCGATCGAGTGCGACGCGGTGGCCGCTCCGCCTCCGGCCCACCCAGAGAGCTCGAGCAGGAGCAGGAAGACGACGACGCCCACGCCGTCGTTGAAGAGCGATTCACCGGCCATCTGAACCTCCAGACGGCGGGGGGCGCCGACGGACTTCATGATGCCGAGGACCGCAATCGGATCGGTGGGCGAGATCAGCGCTCCGAACAGCATCGCGTGCAGCAGCGGGATCTCCAGGCCGAGCATGCGGAGAGCGAGCCAGGTGAGGCCGCCGACGATGGCGGTCGAGAGGAGCGTTCCGGGCACGGCGAGGAGCAGGATCGTCGGCCACTCCCGACCCAGGTCGTCGAGGTTGACGTGAATCGATCCCGCGAAGAGAAGAAACGCGAGCATGCCGTGCAGGACCAGTTGATCGAAGTCGATCTGCGCGACGAGCCCTCCGGCCCGCTCCCGGAAGCCGCCCGCGTAGGGGCCGGCCACGAGCAGCGTCAGCGAGCCGCCGAGAGCGACCAGCATGACGCCGATCGTCGTCGGAAGCTTGAAGTAGCGGTAGTTGACGTAGCTCGCGACCGCCGCCAGGGAGATCAGCAGGCTGCAGAGGGCGAAGAGGCTCAAGATCTCGCCACTTGCGAGCAGCCTCGAACGGCGGACGAGTCGGTGCAGCCGGGCTTCACGACGCCGCAGAATACGACAGTCGGGCGGCGGTTTCGGGCGCCCGTGCTTCGCTGGTACCTTCGCGGCCTCAAGGTCTCGTACTTGCCAGCGCTTGCTCGATCTCGACCAGCATCGCCCGGACCCGCACGCCGATCGGCCCGACGAGGCGGAGGAGCTGCTTCAGTGGCGCGCCCAGCGACTCGAAGAGCGGTTCCCGGCCTTCAGACCAGCTTGTGCTTCTGGGCGTAGAGAATCAGCTCCAGCCGGCCGTCGACTTCGAGCTTCTCGTAGATGTGATGGAGGTGCAGCTTGACCGTACCTTCGCTGATCGACAGGCGCTCGCCGATGGCACGGTTGCGCAGGCCGGACGAGATCATTGTGAGAATTTCGCGCTCACGCGGCGTGAGGAGGCGACCGATGCGGTCCGTGGCCTCCTCGCGGAGCGCCGTGCTCTGGACGGCCTGTCCAACCAGGGCGCTGTCGAAGCACTGCTCTCCGGCGTGTACCTTGCGCGCGGTTTCCACCAGGAGCTCCGGCGCCAACTCCTTGAGCACCAACCCTCGTACGCCATGGCGCAGCGCCGCCAGGACCTGCTGCGGCTCGATGGCGGCGGTGAGCACGATGACCCGGGTGGGGAGCCCCTCGGCCTCGCGGGCGGAGAGAACGGCCATGCCGTCGAGTACCGGCATCCGGATGTCGAGAATGAGGATATCGGGCCGCAGCGTCCGCAGTGCTTCCAGCGCTTCTTCCCCGTTGCGGCAGCGCGCGACGACCAAGAAATCGGGCTCGAGCCGGAAAAGCTGCTCGAGGCCATCGAGCACGATCGGATGATCGTCAGCGAGAACCAACGAAATCGGCATGCGCTATATCGGCATCGCGATATCGAGCCGGGCCCCCCCTGGCGCCGACTCGAGGGTCAGGGATCCGCCACGCGCGACGACGCGTTCGCGCAGCATTCGCGGGCCGGCCTCCATCAAGGCGAGCTCATCCTGGTCGAAGCGTCCGCGAAACGGGAATCCGTGGCCGTTGTCTCGGATGCGAATATCGAGCCTTCCGGGGGTCTCGCCGACGAGCCGGATCTCCACCTTCGTTGCGTCGCCGTGGCGGACGGCGTTGACGAGGGCTTCGCGGATCAGCATGTAGACGTCACGCGCTGCATCTTCGGCGAGCTCCTCCGGCAGATTGACGGACTCGAGCGAAACCGCGAGCTGCCATTCCTGTTCGACCCGCGACAGCAGCTCAGCTAGGCGGTTCTCGAGCAGGAAACCGGCCTCGCTGCTGCCCGCTCCAGGCTCGAGCTCCTGAATCAGGAACCGCAGGTCTCGCTGCTCGACCGCGACCAGACGCTGCAACTCGAGCAGCCTCGACTCGGCTTCGGCTGGGCGCTCCTCGAGCAGCCGCCGGATCGCCGCGACACGCAGACCGAAGCCGGTGAATGACTGCAGTACGCCGTCGTGCAGGTCGCGCGCCAGCCGGATTCGCTCCTCCGTTGCGGCGGCCTGCTGGAAGCGCTCGATCAGAAGAAGGTGATCGAAGCGTCCACCGACCACTGTGGCGCAGACCTCGCCGAGCAGCAGATCGTCCGAAGTCATGTCCCGCTTGTCGAGCACGAACAGACGCCCGGCGATGAGGTCGCCGGAGAGGGGTAGCGACAGCATCGGACCGGATCCGATCTTGGCCGAGAGCGCAGTGGGCAGGGGCGTTCCGCGCCAGCGCCGGAAGCCGGCCACGTTGTGAAGCAGAACCTCGCCCTGGTCGAGGGCCGGTTCCGGCGCGAGCAGAGCGCAATCGGCAAGAGACTGCACTACCAGTTCGTCGAGTGCGACCAGCGCGGCTTCGCCGGTCTTCAGGGCGCCGTTGCGCCAGCTCGCCATTGCGAGCGGTGGCCGGTCTTGCCGCTGCCAGAAGAGGACGACGGTCGGTGCGCCGAGCACCCGCGCAACGTAGGCCAATTGCTCGGCGACCAGCTGATCAGCCGCCTGGGGAATGGATTGCGGCCAGGCCGCAAGGAGGGAAACTTCACGCCGCGAACGCGCTTCGTGCACGCCGAGGTAGCCGAGCAGGATGGCAACGACCGCCATGTAGAAACCGCGAATGATGAACTCGTTGAGCTCGAAGGCCGGATCCTGCAGGACTTCGGCAAAGTAGTAGCCCAAACCGAGAAAGCAGGCGAGGCTGGCGAACGCCGTCCACAGTGTGCCCTGCCATTGCCAGCGCAGCGTTGCGCAAACGAGGGCGAAGACGTAGTAGGCGATGAACGGGCTGGCCGGTCCCGAGGTGAAGTACATGAAGGCCGAGAAGAAAGTGAGATCGAAGAGATGGGTCAGCCAGCCTTGCAGGCGGGGCGGAGCGCGGTGACGCCAGACCACCAGGGCGACGCCGAGTGCGTAGACGACATAGGCGACGAGCACGGAATAGGCGACGGAGGCGTACTTTGCCGGTTCGGACGGGTCGCGCCAGACGGCGAACAGCGAGGAGACCGCGAGCACGACACGGCCGCCGGCAATGAGGCGCTCGGCCCTGTTGCGGTGGGAGAAGAGAGACTCCATCTTCTCCGGCATCGTACCAAGGCGCAGAGGGGTTGCCGATCGATCGAACGATGGCCCCGGTCTATATCCTTCGGTGGATTCTCAATCCCGGTGGCGCCGCCTATAGTGACGAGCGCCGCGCTCGAGGCGCGCGGTGACTCCGGGCCACCCCCGATCCGGAGCGAACGCCTCTGGAGTGTGAAGCGATGAAGTCCATGAACCGGATTCTGATCCCCGTCCTGGCGGTCGCCGCCGTCGTCTCCCTGGGTTGCCCGAAGAAGGCGCCGAAGTCTGCGCCCGCCCCCGCGCCGGAGTCCGTTCCCGTGGACGTCGTCCCGCGGCCCGTGAATCCGACGGAGAGTGACGCCAAGGCGAGCCCGCTCGATGCCGACCTCGCAGCCGCCAATCTCTATGCCCAGCAGAACGGGTTGCTCGCCGATGTCTATTTCGACTTCGACAAGGCCGAGCTGCGCAGCGAGGCGCGTGAGCGTCTGGCGAAGAACGCCAGGTTCCTCGCCGAGCGCAAAGAGTTCCAGGTGACGCTCGAAGGCCACTGCGACGAGAGGGGCACCAGCGAGTACAACCTCGCCCTCGGTCAGAGCCGCGCGACCATGGCGCGCAACTACCTCACCTCCCTGGGCATCGCGCCGGAACGCCTCGTCGTCATCAGCCTCGGCGAAGAGCGCCCGGTCTGCTCCCAGAGCGAGGAGAGCTGCTGGCAGCAGAACCGTCGCGTGCACTTCGTAATGACAGGCCGCATGTAGCGCCCCCCGACCCCAACGGGTGGCTGCGGCCGGCCGCAGGCTCCCATAGGATCACCCACAAACCGCTGCAGGCATCGCACACGCCGAAAGGCGCGGCCGCGACCTGCGCGAACGGGGGTCGCGATGTCATCGGGGATGCGTTGGGGCAGGTCTGTGCTTTGGATGGTGGGTCTGGCGCTCGTTCTGCCGGGGCTGGCGAGTGCGCTCGCTACCGCCGCTGCGCCGCAGCCGATCGAGATCGCCGGCATCCCGCTCGAGTTCTTCCTCTTCGGGTTGACGCTCCTCGGCGTCGCGCTCTTCCACCACAAGACGCTCGAAGTCGCGGTCACCGGACTGTCGGTGATCACCCTCTACAAGATCGTATTCACCGGCTTCAGGGAAGGTAGCGGGCTCACCGGCTTCGTCGCCCACCTCGGGCACGAGTGGGTGGTGATCTTCAATCTTCTCGGCCTGCTGCTCGGCTTCGCCCTTCTCGCGCGCCACTTCGAGGAGAGCGATATTCCAAAAGTCCTGCCGCGCTACCTGCCCGACGACTGGAAGGGGCCGCTCGTCCTGCTGATCATCGTCTTCGTGCTGTCGTCGTTCCTCGACAACATCGCCGCGGCGCTGATCGGCGGCGCCATGGCGCACACCCTCTTCCGCGGCAAGGTGCACATCGGCTACATTGCGGCGATCGTCGCCGCCTCGAACGCCGGCGGCTCGGGCAGCGTGGTCGGCGACACCACGACCACGATGATGTGGATCCACGGCGTACCGCCCTCGGCCGTCGTCCACGCCTACGTCGCGGCCGGCCTGGCCCTCTTCATTTGTGGCATCCCGGCCTCGTTGCAACAGCACAAGCACTCGCCGATCCTCAAGGACGCCAGCCCCGGCGTGCGCATCGACTGGGCGCGGGTGGGGATCGTCGCCTTCATCCTCGCCGCGGCGATCGCCGCCAACATCTTCATCAACGTCGTCTACACCGAGCACTCCGACAGCTTCCCGTTCATCGGCGCCGCGGTCTGGGTGGCGCTCCTGCTGATGACGCCGATCCGCAAGCCCGAGTGGTCGCTGCTCCCCGGCGCCTTCAAGGGGGCGATCTTCCTCCTCTCGCTGGTCCTCGCCGCCACCATGATGCCGGTCGAGAAGCTCCCGCCGGCCGCCTGGCAGACGGCGTTCGGCCTCGGCTTCCTGTCGGCGGTCTTCGACAACATCCCGCTCACCGCTCTCGCTCTGGCGCAGGGCGGCTACGACTGGGGGATGGTCGCCTACGCGGTCGGCTTCGGCGGCTCGATGATCTGGTTCGGCTCGTCGGCCGGCGTCGCGATCTCGAACATGTACCCCGAGGCGAAATCGGTCGGCAACTGGCTGAAGGGCGGCTGGCACGTGACGGTCGCCTACATCCTCGGCTTCTTCCTCTTGCTCGCGACCCTCGGCTGGCAGCCGCACGGCGGGCACTGAGCTCCGGCCTCCCCGAAGGGCGCGATCGCTTGCTCGATCGGGTTCTTCGGGTTACCCTTGAAGGCGGCAATCTCGGATAGCTGATCGGGCCTTGGCCTGTCCACTTCGCATTCCCTGGGGGAGTCACCCATGTTTCTGATCCAAGAAATCGTCGCGCGCGAGGTCCTCGACTCGCGCGGCAATCCGACCGTCGAAGTCGACTGTGCGCTCGAAGGGGGGGCCATCGGCACGGCGCAGGTGCCTTCGGGCGCCTCGACCGGCAGCCGGGAGGCACTCGAGTTGCGCGACGGTGGCACGCGCTTCCAGGGCAAGGGCGTCGTCACCGCGGTCGACTTCATCTACGACGAGATCGCCCCCGAGCTCGAGGAGATGGACGCCCGCGACCAGGCGCTCATCGACCGCACGATGATCGATCTCGACGGCACGCCGAACAAGGCGCGCCTGGGCGCCAACGCCATCCTCGGGGTCTCGCTGGCGGTCGCCAAGGCGGCGGCGGCCGAGGCCGGACTGCCGTTCTACAGCTACCTCGGTGGCCCTGCGGCCACGGTGCTGCCGGTGCCGATGCTGAACGTCCTCAACGGCGGCGCGCACGCCGACAACTCGGTCGACATCCAGGAGTTCATGATCGTGCCGGTCGGCTTCACGCGCTACAGCGAGGGCTTAAGGGCCGGGGTCGAGGTCTACCACACGCTCAAGAAGGTGCTGAAGGACAAGGGCCTCGCCACCGCGGTCGGCGACGAGGGCGGCTTCGCGCCCAACCTCGCGAGCAATCGCGAAGCGCTCGACCTGCTGATGATCGCGATCGAGAAGGCCGGCTACAAGCCGGGCCAGGACATCGCCCTGGCGCTCGACGTCGCCGCTTCGGAGCTCGTCGAGGAGGGCGCCCCGGGCCGCTACGCGCTCGCCGGCGAAGGCAAGAAGGGCCTGACGGCGCAGGATCTGATCGCGATCTACCGCGACTGGGTCGGCGCCTACCCGCTGGTGTCGATCGAAGACGGCCTCGCCGAGAGCGACTGGGAAGGCTGGAAGGAGCTGACGCGCGCCCTCGGGTCCAAAGTGCAGCTGGTCGGCGACGACGTCTTCGTCACCAATCCGGAGATCCTCGCCCGCGGCATCGCCGACGGCATCGCCAACGCCCTGCTGGTCAAGGTCAACCAGATCGGCACGCTCTCCGAGACCCTGACGGCGGTCGATCTCGCCAAGGCGAAGGGCTACGCCAACATCATCAGCCATCGCTCCGGCGAAACCGAGGACACGACGATCGCCGATCTCGCCGTCGCGACGCGCGCCGGCCAGATCAAGACCGGCGCGCCCTGCAGGAGCGACCGGGTGGCCAAGTACAACCGCCTCTTGCGCATTGAGGAGGAGCTGGACGAGGTGGCGACCTACCCGGGCGCCGCCGCGTTCCCGCGTTTCCGCGCTTGACGGACGCCCCTCCGCTCGCTTCGACGGACGAGCC
>JBGARM010000106.1:0-8971 GCA_044230215.1 Thermoanaerobaculia bacterium
GGCCGATCTCGGTCTCGACCCTTACCAGGTCGCCGGTCGCGAGCTCCAGCCGGGCGGCGTCGCTCGGATGCAGCCAGAGCGGGTTCGAGTGCGCGATCTCGTCGAGCCACTTGGCGTTGGCGCTGCGGGTGTGGATGTGCACCGGCAGGCGGAAGGTCGAGATGAGCGGCATCTGCCCGGGCTCGAGGCGGCGCGGGTGGACATGGCTCACGATGTACCCCGGCAGCGCCACCTCGCGCCAGCCCCACTGCGCGAGGGTCGTCGAGAAGAACTCGAGCTTCCCCGACGGCGTCGGAAAGCCGCGCAGCACCTTGCCATCGACGCGGACGCCGACCGCCCGCCGGCCCTCGCTGTCCCCTGCCGGCGCCCCGGTCGGGGCGAGATTGACCGCCGCCGCGGCCGCCGCGCGAGTGAAGACCCGGCCGAAGCGATCCTCCGCGACATCGACCAGCTCGCTCTCGGGAACCTCCATCTCGAAGAGCTGCCCGACGTCCTTCGACACCTCGAAGGCACCGAAGCGCCGCATGTAGCCGAGCGGATCGAGACCGGCCGCGGCGGCCTTCGCCGGCAGGCCGGGGACCGAGTTCTCGAAGATGTGACGGTAGTACTCGTCGACCGGGAGGCGGGTCCCCGGTACGGCCTTCGACTCGGCGAAGCCGCGGATGCCCAACGCGCCGTCGCGGTCGATCCGCCAGGTGAGCTCGAGCCAGAACTCGTTCTCCTCCCAGACCTCGCCGGGATTCGTCTCGCGGCTGTCGGTCACCGTCTCGCCGTCGCGCTCGCGCGCCGCCCGCTGGACCGGCTGGCGGAAGCCCAGCCACTGGCCGTCCTGGGTCTCGTAGGAGTGGGTGTCGTGGCGCTCGGAGGCGAGCCCCATCGGCAGCACGTAGTCGGCGAACAGGGCGGTCTCGCTCCAGGTCGGCGTGAGGGCGATGTGCAGGCCGACCTTCGCCTCGTCGGTGAGCGCCTCGATCCAGCGGAAGCCGTCCGGGTTCGTCCACACCGGGTTGTAGACGCGGGTGAAGTAGACGTCGAGCTTGCCCCGGCCTTCGAGCAGGAAGTGCGGCAGCAGGAACGACATCTCGTACATCGACAGCGGGAACTCGAGCGGCCAGTTGAGCTCGTTCCACTTGTCCGGGTGCTGCTTCGGCAGATGGATCGGCCGCGGCACGAACTTGTTCCAGGCGTTGGGGTAGGTACCGCCCTCGGTGGCGATGGCGCCGAGCAGGGCGTTCAACAGGAAGAGCGTGCGCGCGACCTGCCAGCCGCCCTCGTTGCCGGCGGTGGCGCTCCGCCAGGTGTGGGTGGAGAGGCGCGTGCCGGCCGAGGCGACGATCTCGGCGACCTCGCGCAGGGTCGCTTCCGCGACCCCGGACTCGGCGGCGGCGAACTCGAAGGTGTAGCCGGCGTACTCCGCCGCCAGCTTCTCCTCGAACGTCTCGAAGGTCGCCGGAGCGTCCGGATGGAGCTCGGCCAGGTACTCCTGCCAGTTCCACCAGCGGCGCACGAACTCGCGGTCGTAGCGCTTCTCCCGGATGATGTAGTTGGCGAAGGCGAGGTGCATCGCCGCCTCGGAGCCGGGCTGCGGCGCCAGCCAGTGATCGGCGTGGGTGGCGCTGTTCGACAGGCGCGTGTCGACGACGATCAGCTTGGCGCCGTTCTTCTTGCCCTCGAGGATGCGCTGGGCGTGCGGGTTGAAATAGTGACCGGCCTCGAGGTGCGAGGAGACGAGGTAGATCACCTTGGCGCGGGCGTGGTCGGGGCTCGGGCGGTCGATGCCGCACCAGAGCTCGTAGCCGGCGCGCGCCGCGGCGGAGCAGATGTTGGTGTGCGAGTTGTGGCCGTCGACCCCCCAGGCGGCGAGCACACGCTCGGTGAAGCCGTCCTCGCCCGGCCGGCCGACGTGGTACATCACCTCGTTCTGGCGACCGTCGCGGATCGCTTTCGAGATCCGTCCGGCGATGTCGTCGAGCGCTTCGTCCCAGGTGACCCGCTTCCACTTGCCGCAGCCGCGCTCGCCGTCGCGCTTCAGGGGAAAGAGGATGCGGTCGGGATCCTGGATCTGGTTGAGCGTCGCCGGGCCCTTGGCGCAGTTCCTGCCGCGCGAGCCGGGATGCTCGGGGTTGCCCTCGAACTTGCGGATCTCGCCGGTCTCGCGGTCGACGTAGGCGAGCAGGCCGCAGGCCGACTCGCAGTTGAAGCAGGTCGTCGGCACCAGGCGGTAGCGCTTCTCCACCCGCTCGGGCCACGACTTCGAATCGAGCTCGACCCAGTCGTCCCAGCGCTCGTGCGGCGGATAGGCTCCGAGCTGGGAGCGGCTGGGACCAGGATAGAAAGTCTCGCCGCGCGCCTCGGTCTCGGTCTTCGACGCCTTCACCCGCGCCGGCTTCGCCGGCAGCTTCTTCTTGCTCATCGCGGGCTCCTCATGCGAGCGGCACCGACTGGCCGGCCTGGACGTAGGCGTGCTCGTGCGCCAGCAGCCCCGCGATCGCCGCAACCGCGGCAATCGCCACGACCACCGGCGAAGCCGGGGCGATCCAGGGCGCGGCGAGTGTCGCCGCCAGCAGCACGCCGCCGGCGACGAAGTAGCGCCTGAATCTCCCTGTCGTCATCTCCCAGACGGCCAAACGCGCGTGCGCCGTGCCATGAGGCATGGAGATCTCCCCGGCCAGGAGCAGCAGGTGCAGTGCCACGGAAAGAAAAAGCGTCCAGTAAAGGGGCGGTACCGCCTGGGGCGCTGCCTCGGGCGCCAGCAGCAGCGTCGCACTGGCGCCGGCCAGCACCGTTTGCACGGCCATGTGCGCCGGCAGGAGCGCGCTCTGCCAGAGATCCCGGGCTTTCGCCTGGGCGAAAAGGAAGGCGGTGTAGATCGCGGTCCCCAGCGCGAGCGGCGCACCGGCAACGGCAAGCGGCAGCAGCATCTGGGGCTTTCCGCTCCAGACCGCGAGCAGGTGCAGTGTCAGCACGGCGCCGTAGCCGGCGATCAGGAAGGCTCCGCGCACCAGCCAGCTCTTCCACTGCGGCCGGGTGAAGATCAGGTAAAAGCGCAGCGGATGGGTGAGATCCGAGATCAGCAGGCCGCCGGTTACGGCGAGGAAGGCGAGACCCAGGAGCGGCGCGCCCCAGAGCCAGAGCGGACTGGTCGGTGCGATCTTTCCGGCGAGCAGCAGCAGGAGCGGCACGAGATAGGCGCCGGCGGCGATCGCCTTGGTGACGGTGTAGAGGCTCACCCGCCAGTCCCACGGCGCCTTGTGCGGAATGTCGTAGGCGAGCATCGCCGCCGCCGAGGAGTTCGAGCCGGCGCGACTGGCCTCCGGCGGATGGCCGCCGACGACGAACTGCCCGCCGGCGCGCTGCTCGCTCCACAGGAAGGTGCCGCCGCCGGGACGCTCGGCGGCGAGCGGATCGAGCGTCGCCTGCGTGCCGTGTTTGTAGAACAGCTTCGGTTGGGTGTCCTTCTCCGGCCGGCGCACCGCGACCGGGTCGCGGTGGACGATCTGCGACACCCTGGATGCCGGGTCGTTCAGATCGCCGATGAGTATCGCCTGCGTCGGGCAGACGACGACACAGGCCGGCTCGAGGCCAACGTCGAGACGGTGCGCGCAGAAGTTGCACTTCTCGGCCGAGTGGTCCTCGGGGTTGATGAAGATCGCGTCGTACGGGCAGGCGGCGATGCACGCCTTGCAGCCGATGCAGACGTCCTTCTCGAAGTCGACGATGCCGTCCGGCCGCACGTGCATCGCCTTCGTCGGGCAGGCGGCGACGCACGGGGCGTCGGCGCACTGGTTGCAGCGCGTGACCTGATAGTTGCGACGCGCAGTCGGGAAGGTGCCGACGTCGACGTACTTGACGAAGGTCCGGGTGACGCCCAGCGGGACTTCGTTCTCCGACTTGCAGGCCGTCGTGCAGGCGTGGCAGCCGATGCAGCTCGACTGGTCGATCACCTTCGCCCAGCGCACGGGGGTCTCGGCGGCGGGCGCGGCGTCTCGATCGGGCATCGGCAGAGCGGATCCTAGCGGATTCGGCGCGCGCCGAGAGCGTAGCCGCGGGCGGCGAGCGTCACGAGCGGCGCCGCGAGCGTGACCCGGCCGCGTTCGCCCGGCTCGGCGTAGCGCAACGCGAAACGCAGGGCGCGGATCGCGCGAACGTAAGAGCCGCGCGAGACCTCGTCGGCGCGCACGGCATCGCCGAGCGCGAGCCAGGCGCGAGCCGCGTTCTCGCCCCTCCGGGCGTGATCTCGCAGCAGGTCGCCGAGCCGGGTGGGATAGGGCTGGGTCGCGCGCACCGCCGGCGTCCAGGCGGCGGGTGCACCCGCGGCGGACAGACGCGCATTGAGCTCGGTGTCCTCGCCGGCCGCGAGGTCGGCGCGAAAGCCGCCGGCGCGAGCGAGCGTGACGCGATCATAGGAGCAGCCGTAGAGCAACGCCTCCTGCGCCGGCACGCGCGGCCAACGGCGATGGTGCAGGGTGATGTAACCGGCCCAGGCGACCAGACTCTCCGGCGAGCCGTTGACCACGGCTCCGGCGACCACCACGCTCCCTGCCCGGTGCGCCGCAAGGCGCCCCGCGGCCCACCCGGGGAGCGCCCGGTTGTCGCCGGCGAGGAACGCCACCCAGGGCGCCCGGGTCGCGGCGATGCCGGCGTTCCTCGCTGCGCCGGTCGGCAGAAGCTCCGCGGCGCGCTGATGTCGGACACCGCGGGGCAGCCATGCGGGAGCGCTCGCGAGGGCGGTCGCCGAATGGACGACGACGATCTCGAGCGGGACGTCCTGCGCGGTGAGGGAGTCGATCGCCCGCGGGAGCTCCGGCATCTCGCCGACGGCGAGGACGACGACCGCGAGCTCCGCGCCGTGCCCGCCAGAGCCGCCCGGACCGTTCAGACCACCTCCGGCATCGGCTCGTACTCCCGCCCTTCCGGCAGCGGGCTGACCTCGAGGCCGGAGGCATCGGTCAGATAGTCGTAGCCGATCGCCTGGAATCGACGCTCGGGGTCGAGTTGGTTGTAGCGGTCGCGGCGTCGCGCCCGATCTTCGGCGCGCACCATGCGCAGATGGTAGAGCTCGAGATCGAGCGGCTCGTAGTACTCGCGCCCGTCCGGATGCCGCAGCATGGCATCGAGCGGCGGCCAGTGACCGTGGAAGCGGCGGCCGTCGAGCACCGCCTCCGGGCGGTAGGCGAAGAGTCGCCCATGGGCCTTGAGGCCCCAGATGCCGTCGACGCGCATCCGGTCCGGCCGGTCCCAGAGCTCGCGGATGCGAATCGTGCCGGCGGAGATCCGCAGCCGCTCGAGCCGGTCGATCTCCGCCTCGGCGCGCCGCCGGAACTCGCGCTCGAGGCGCTCGTCGGCGTCGAGGCCCAGGATCCACTCGGCGCCGCAGTCGCCGGCCGCCGCATAGAGTCGGCGCCGGTTGGCGCCGCAGTCCCACGGCTCTCCGGCGCGCCGTCCGGTGTGGAGGAGTGCGACGACGTTCGGCTGCCGGGCGACGAACTCCGCCGAGCCGTCCGTCGAGCCGTCGTCGAGCGCCACGACGCCATCGACATGCGACGCGACGTTGGCGAACCACCCCGGCAGGAACCGCATTTCGTCGCGAAACGGCAGCACGGCGAGCAAACGGCGTCGGCGGTTCGCAACCGGTTTCCGGCGACCGAGCATGGAGCGCAGCGTCCAGGGCATCGAAGCGATTCTAGTGTGGCCTCTCGAACAGTCGCCGTCCCCGTCCGGCGGTAGCATAAGCCGCGTGTCCTTGCGGATTCTGATCACCAATCACGACCTCAGCCAGGTCGGCGGCAGCCAGCTCTACACGGTCGACCTGGCGACGGCACTGCTCGAGCGCGGCCACCAGCCGGTGGTCTTCACCACCCGGCCCGGCCTGGTGAGCGACCAGCTGCGGCGGGCGACGATACCTGTCGTGTCGCGGCTCGAACAGCTCGGAGAGGCGCCCGACGTCATCCATGGTCACCACCTGCTCGAAACTGCCGCGGCAGTGCTCGCCTTTCCCGGCGTGCCGGCGGTCTTCGTCTGTCATGGCTGGTTCCCCTGGCAGGAGGAGCCGCCGCGGCTGCCCCGCGTGCGACGGTATCTGGCGGTGGACCGGCTGCGCCGAGAAAGGCTGGTGAGCGAGCACGGCATTCCGCCGGAGCAGGTCGAGATCCTGCCCAACTTCGTCGACCTGCGGCGTTTCGACAGCGGACCCGAACGGCCCGCGACGCCGCGGCGAGCCCTGATCCTGAGCAACGGCACCCGCAACGGTGGCTGGGTCGGGAGCGTGCGCGCCGCCTGCGCCGCCGCCGGGCTGCCGCTCGACGTGGTGGGAATCGGCGAAGGTAACGCGGTCACCGATACGGCGACTCTCCTGACCCGCTACGACCTGGTCTTCGCCCGCGGACGAGCCGCGATGGAGGCCGCGGCGAGCGGCGCCTTCGTCGTTCTGTGCGACTGCGAGGGCTTGGGGCCACCGCTGCTGGCGACCAACGCGCCCGACCTCAGGCAGTGGAACTTTGGGGTCGCGTCGCTGCGCACCCCGCACAGCGAACCGGCAGTCCGCGAGCGCATCGCGGCGTATTCACCAACCGCCGCCGTGGCCGCCCGCGACTGGATGATCACGCACGCCGGTCACGGACCGGCGATCGACCGCTTGCTCTCGATCTACGCCGAGGTGATCGCGGAGGAACGCGCTGCGCCTGCCGATCCGGAGGCCGAACGGTCCGCCCTCGCCCGTCTCTTCGAGCGCGTGACCGGCCTGCTCGCCGGATACGACGCCCTGACCCTGCGCGAGGAGGACGCCCGCCGACGGCTCGCCGTCTTCGAGCAGTCGCCCTGGCGACGCATCCGGCGCTGGTTGAGCTCCCGGCTCGGGCGCCGCTGAGCGGTGCCGGGCACCGATCGCGAAACTGCATGCGTCTTCTTCCACCCGCCCTGACCCAGTGGTTCGGCGGACGGTTTCCCTTCCGCCCGACGCACGTCGTCCCGCTCGGGCTGAGCTGCCGCGTGGCCTACCAGGCGCGCACCTACTTCGCCAGCGTGACCGCACACCCGTTCGACTGGTGGTTGACGCCGCTCGCCGGCCTCGCGAACTACCTCGCCGACCCGGACCCACAACGGATATTCGGGGAAGGCTGCCTCGCCGAGCTCACCGACGGCGGGCACGTGACGACGATCGTCGCGCCCGAGTTCGGCTTCCAGCTGTTCCACGAATTCCCGCGCCGTGACGTCGGCCTGGCCGCTCGCGTCGTGGATCCCGAGTGGCGGGCCCATGTCGCCGAAGCGCGCGAGCGACATGCGCGGCGACTCGAGCGCCTGCTGGCACTCGATCGGCCGAAAAATCGTCTGCTCTTCGTCCGCGATCGCGCCGACGTCCAAGGCGGCGACGAGCCGACTTCGGCGGCGGCCGACCGCGCCTTGGCCGCGCTTTCGGAGGCGCTTTCGCGCCACTGGTCACGGGCCGAGGTCGAGCTCCTCCTGGTCAACGTTCCGACGGCCGCGCGCCGCTGGCGAGGCGGCTTCCCACCGGCCGTCGGCCTGCAGCAGGTCAGCTTCGAGGATGTTCCAGGCCCACCGCCGGAGACTTGGCGCGGCGACTCGCGACGTTGGGCCGAAGCCTTCGCCAGCGCCGGCTATCCGCGGCCGTCTACGCCCTCGAATCCGCCGCCCGCTGTGGGTCCGCCAGACTGAGCTCGCAGGCGGGACAACGCTAGGCCTGCGGCGGCAGAGGTGGCAGCGGCGGCAGGGGTGGTGGTACCAACCCTCCTCCCGCCCGTCGTCCGCGGCGCACCAGCAGGAAGATCGCGGCGCCGGCGAGCAGCAGCAGCGTGACCCCGAGCAGCGGCCGATAGGCCAGCCAGGCGACCGCGACGGTGAGCAGCGAGAGTCCGCTGGCGATGAGGAAGGAGAAGACACCGAGGCCAGCGCCCAGCATGCTGCCGAAGAGCGGCACCACGTCGCCGAGCACGGCTAGCGGCTTGAAGATCATCAGCAGACCGAAGAACATGAGAAGCCAGCCCGCCCCCCTGAGGAGCCAGGTGAGCAGGCTGTTGGCCGCCTGGGCGGCCTGGAACATCTCGGCGGCGGTGTGGGTCCCCTCGTCGACGAGCAGCACGCTGTCGCCCGCGGACGCCTGGTAGGCGGCGAAACTGTTGCCGGTCTGCACACCGACGATGCTGACCGTCGCCGGGCGCACCACCTCGAAACGGATCCGCACGTCGCCGATCGCCGGCGACTGCGGGTTGGCGCCGAGGTAGTAGCCGCCGTCCGCCGCACGCAGCGTGCCGCGCGGATCGCCGGGAAGCTCGGCGGCCGCCGGCCGGTCGACGCGCAACGGTTCCGTCTCGTCGAGCTCGGCGATCTGCTCCTCGGACAGCTCGAAGGCGCCGAGATGAACGACATCGGCGGCGAAGGTCGTCGAAAGGAACGGCATGTCGCCGCGGTTCTCGTGACCGCTCTCCTCGCGGAAGGAGCTCGAGTCGATGGTGTCCTCCGACCAGATCGTGTCGTAGGAATAGGTCGTCACTGTCTCGCTCCCGCCGCCCACCTTCTTGCGCGTCTCGGAGCTCTCCTTCTCCTTCCACTGGTAGATCTCGACTTTGCGAATCAACTTGACCGCCTGGGCTTCGACTCCGAGGTCGGCATCGGTCACCGGCCCGTCCGTGCTGACCACACCGCTGGCGTGCACGAGCTTCCCCTCGTTCCCCGAGTCGATGGCGTCGGCCGCCACACTGCGGACCGCTCCCGCCCCTTCGGCGAGGCTCCGGGCGGTGCGCACTGCGCGCCCCTCGTTCCAGAAGAGCAGCGGAAAGGAGGCGATGAAGAAGAGCAGCCCGACCAGGACGCTCTTCGCCGACTGCGCGAGGCGTGAAAACCAGGACTGGTTCGACGATACGGTCACCGAGTGCGCCATGACGCAACCATCCTTTGTCGGCCGCACCGACAGGTCACCGGGTCGAGAGTGGGAGGCCGGCGGGACCCTACTGCGCCG
>JBGARM010000107.1:0-8902 GCA_044230215.1 Thermoanaerobaculia bacterium
TGGTGGTCTACCTGCCGACCCTCCTCGTCGGCGCTCTGCCCTGGGGGCCGGCCGCGTTCGCCGACGTCCTGAGGCGCGCCCGCGCCGCGGGCCGGCGCGCTTTCGCCGCCGGCCAGGTGCGCAGCCCTGCCGCCGCCCTGGTGACCGCCGGCATTCTCGTGCCGGTCGCGGTCTTCTCTCTCGCGAGCTCGAAGCTGCCGCTCTATCTCCTGCCGGTGATGACGCCGCTCGCCCTCGTCGCCGGGCGGACGCTCGGCGCTCGCGCCCCCCTGTCGCGCCGGTGGCGCATCGGCCTCGCGGTCTGGGTCGGCGCGCTCCTGGCGCTCAAGGTTGCCGCGGCCTACGTCCCGTCGGGAGCGCGGGACAGCCGCGAGCTCGAGCACGAGATCGCGCGCCGGGTCGATCTCGCGACGACCGGTGTGATCGTCGTCGGGGCGCAGGCGAACGGCCTCCACTTCTACGGTGTGGAGGACTTTCACTGGCTGCGCTCGGGAGATCACCCCTATCCGCTCTTCGAGCCGCCGCCGAAGATCGAGGACGCCCTCCCCGCCATCCTGCGCGAGCAGCGGCCGCACCTCGTGCTCTTCGCGACTCACATCGCCGGCGAAATGCACCAGCGCTTCGAGCGCTTCGAACTGGCTTGCGGTGCCCTGGAGCCCTACGGGCGTCTGGTGGGGTTCATCTGCGCGCCGACCACCGCCCGGTCGGCGCCGAGCGCCGCCAGCATCTCGTCGACGCGGCCGAACTTGACCCGCGGGCGGCCGGTGGCGCGGCCGCGCTCGACCTCGAGCTCGTCGAGCCGCTTCCAGCCGGCAAAGTCGACCGGGCAGAGGCCGCGCGCGGCGAGCAGGTCGTCGATCGGCGACAGCGCGGGCGCCGGCACCGGGACGAGCGCCGGGAGATCCTCGACCATCGCCGTCGCCGTCTCCGTGCCGTCGGGCTTGTTGCTGCCGATGAGGCCGGTCGGGCCGCGCTTGATCCAGCCCGCGACGTAGAGGCCCGGCAGCGGCGCGCCGGTCTGCGGGTCGATGACCCGTCCGCGCTGGTTGGGGATGACCGCCGCCTGCGCATCGAACGGCAGCCCGGCGAGCGGCAGCGAGCGGTAGCCCACCGCGCGCACGACCAGGCCCGCCGGCAGGGTCCAGCACTCGCCGGTTCCCTCGGCGCGCAGCCTCCCGGCCGCTCCCACCAGTCGATTGCGCTCGAGGCGCACCGCGGCGACACGGCCGTCCACACCTTCGATCTCGAGCGGCGAAACCCGGAAACGCAGGTGAATCCGGCGCGGCGCGCCGGTCGATCCGCGGCCGGCAAGCGCCCGCAGGATCTCCATGCTCTTCTGCGCCTGGGGATCGTCGCGCAGCTCCTGCTCGCTGCCGGAGTCGAGCTCGAGCTCCCGCGGGTCGACCATCAGGTCCACTCCGCCCAGGTGGGCGAGCTCCTTGAGCTCCGCGGGCGACCACTTGGCCTGCACCGGGCCGCGGCGGACGATGAAGTGGACGTCGCGGATTTGGCTCGTCCGCAGGCGCGCCAGCGCGTCGTCGGCGATGTCGGTCGACGCCAGGTCCTCCGGGTTCCGGCCGAGAATCCGCGCCACGTCGACGGCGACGTTGCCGGCGCCGACGACCGCCGCGACGGGGCACGACAGGTCGACCGGCAGATCGACAAAATCGGGGTGAGCGCTGTACCAGGCGACCAGCGCCGTCGACGAGTGGCTGCCGGCGAGATCTTCGCCCGCGACCCCGAGCCGGCGATCGCTCTGACCGCCGACAGCGACCGCGATCTGATCGTAGTGCGACCTGAGGTCGCCGAGCGAGAGATCCCTGCCCAGCTCGATGTTCCCCAGGAAGCGCACCCGCGGGTCGAGCGCCACGCGCTCGAAGACCCGGACGACCTCCTTGATCTTCGGGTGGTCCGGCGCGACACCGAAACGCACGAGCCCGTAAGGGGTCGGCAGGCGATCGAGGATGTCGATCCGCAGAGCGGGTCCGGCGGAGCCACCGCTCTGCGCCAGCAGCGCGGCGGCGGTGTAGAAGCCGGCCGGACCGGCGCCGACGATGGCGATCTGGATCAGACGATCCTGGGGACGATCGGCGGAACGCTCGAGAGCCGGCGGCATCGGGTGCGAGGATACAACGACCGGCACCCCGGACCGGGGGCCCCGGGCTCTACGATTCGTTCGACTTCAGCTGCCGGCGCAGCTTGCCGAGCGTCCGGTTGACGGGATTGTTGCGCGACAGGAAGCCGAGCACCGGCCTTCTGCGCACGCCGATCTCATTCTGCAGACCGCGCAGCCCGGCGTTCTTCGGGTCGAGCGCGAGCCCCTGGGCGATCGCCTGGACGGCCCCCTTGCGGTTCTTGGCCAGGACCTGCACCCGGGCGAGGTTTAGATGGCAGTCGGGATGGTAGAACTGCACCTTGACCGCGTGCTGGCAGAGGCGCAACCCCTCTTTGACCTGCTTCTGGTAGCGCGCGATGTCGTAGCCCAGGAACGAGTAGGCGACCCCCGGAATGTGCTCGGAGAGTCCGCGTTCCTTGACCAGGTCGGCGAGAATCGTCAGACCCCGGCCCCAGTCGCCGCCGCGGCAGATCTCGATCGCGGCCTCCGCGGCGGCGCGCGGAGTCCCGGATTCGCTCGGAGCGCCCTGCGGAGGTTCGATGCGGCTCGCCATCCGGGTTCGAAGCCTTGTCCTTTCCAGAACCCTCACGGGCCCGTGTTAGACTTTTCCCATTGTCGCGCTTCTAGCGGCCGGTGACAAGCGATGTCCGTCTCTGAACCGCCCGATGTCAAGGAACTGGTGGCGCTTGCGCGCCGCTTCGCGGAGCGCAAGCTCTACGATGAGGCCGCCGAGCTCTTCGGCGTCGCCCTGCGCCTCGAGCCCAGGAACCTGGGAACCCGCCTCGCACTCGCCCGCATCCGTCGCCTGCAGAAGGCACAGGGGCGCCTCGCCGCCGCCAAGGACCCGATCGAGAACGCCCGCTCGGAGATGCGCCGCAACGGCATCGACGCCTCGCACTTCGTCGGCCTCGCCTGGCTCTACGCCGAGAAGGGGGAGGAGTTCCGGGCGCTCGAGTGCCTGCACATCGCCCGGCTGAAAGACCCTCTGAGCCCGGCGAACTTCAAGCTCGCGGCGCGCATCCACTTCCGCCTGCAGGACTACGACAGCGCCGCCGAGCTCCTGCAGCGCGCCCTGCGCTACAACCCGTTCGACCGCGAAGGCGCCGAGCTCCTGGGCCAGATCGAATACGAACGCAAACAGTTCGCCGAGGCGCTCGCCGCGACGATCGACGCTTTCCTCCTCCTGCCCTCGGTCGACGAGGAGCGCGCCATCCGCCTGCGCCGCCGGATCCGCACCCTCAAGCACCTGCTCTCCTGGCAGAGCAAGCAGGTCGTGGCGCTGTTTCGCGAACGCGAGGAGCAGCTGCACACCGCCTTCGACCGGCTGGAGTGGCGGCGCGAGCGCTTCCGCAGCGAGGAGACGTGGGAGAGCCTGGCGCTCGCCGCGCTCGTCGCGCCGCAGGACGACGGCGGCCGGCTGAAGGTCGCCGGGCGCCTGCGCAAGCTCGCCGCCTGGGCCCACTTCACCGACGAGCAGATCTTCAAGCTCTCCGCCGCGGTGGAGGAGAAGAGCTTCGAGGCTGGCGCGCTCATCTTCGCCAACAACAGCGAGGGCGTCGACATCTGTCTCCTCGAAGAGGGCGAGATCAGCATCCAGCGGCCGACGCCCTACGGCACCTACCCGCTCGCGCTGCTCCTGCCCGGATCGATGTTCGGTGAAGTGAACTTCCTCACCCGCGGCGTGCGCACCGGCGACGCCATGGCCCTGAAGCCCTGCCGCCTGCTGATCTTCGACGGCGGCAAGCTCGAGGAGCTCTCGCGCAGCTGGTCCGAGTTCGGCGTCCAGCTCTACTGGGGCCTCTGGCACTCGCTCGCCGGCAAGCTCCGGTCGACGAACGAGCAGTTGAAGACCTTCTTCTCCGCCGACAAGCAGCCCGAGAACTTCCTCCGCCTGCGCAGAGGCCGCGACGCCGCCGGCGGTATCGGAGCCATCGAAGTCCCGCCGGACGACAAGGTGCGGCTATTCCAGGAACAGGGCCTGTCGAGCAAGGAGCTCGCGACGCTGGCGACTTTCTCGAAGGAGCTGCGCTTCGAGTCCGGCGCCGCGCTGTTCTCCGAAGGCGACGAAGGGCACGAGATGTACGTCGTGCTCGACGGCAAGGTGCTGATCAGCAAGTACATTCCGGGGGCCGGCGAGGAGGCGCTCGCCATCCTCGAACGCGGCGACTTCTTCGGCGAGATGTCGCTCATCGACGGCGAGCCGCGCTCGGCCGATGCGCGCGCCCACGGCGGGCCGCTGACCGTGCTGGCGCTCGATCAGGCGACGATCCAGGAGATGCTCGTCCTCGACCCCCAGGCCTCGCTCGACTTCTTGAAGCTCCTCTGCCGGCTGGTCGCCAAGCGCCTGCGCGAGATCGACGAGAAAGTCATCGGCTGGCGGATCCTGTCCGGCGAGCGGACTCCCGAGGTCGCCAGACAGGCCTGACCATGACGCGAGCCGGCGCCGGCCTCACGACTGCGATTCTCCTGCTCGGCGTCCCGGGCGCTTCGGCCGCGCAGAGCGCCTGGAGCTGGCCGACCTATCAGGCGAACCAGGAGCATTCGGGCTACCTGCCCATCTCGCTGCAGATCGACCAGTTCGAGCAGTTATGGAGCCTTCCGGCCTGGCCTTCCCGACTGAATCCGGTTGTGGCCGCGGAGGGAATGGTCTTCGTCACGCCGTGGATCTACTTCACGGCCGGCGACCAGTTGCTCGCCATCGACGCCCGCCGCGGCGAGATCCTGTGGAGCAAGAACTTCGGCAGCGTCTTCTCCGTCAACTCGCCCGCCGTTGCCTATGGCAACGTCTATCTCCAGACCGGCAGCTCGATACCCACCGGCAGCCCGCCGCTGTTTCGTGCCTTCGCCGCCGCTACGGGCGACTTCGTCCTGCAACGCGAGTACCCCGCGCAATGGGAGCGCCACTACTCGCCGACGATCGTCGACGGAATCGCCTATGCGAATGGCGGCACCTATGGCGGTCTCATCGCTTTCGACGCTCATGCGCCGATCGTCCACTGGGAGACGCCGCTGAATCAGTACGACGAATGGACGCCGGCGGTCGACGACCTCTACGCCTACGCCTACACAGGTCTTTACGAGCCGCGATTGTCGATCATCGAGCGGTCCTCGGGCGCCGAAGTCCGGTCGATCGCCGACCCGGGATTCGTCTGGAACGGCTGGAGCATGCAGCTCGCGCCGGTGCTGGGAGGCGCCGACGACGTGATCGTGATTCAGGCGCAGCGATTGATCAGCTTCGACCTGCTCTCGGACACGATCCGGTATCAGATCGACGGCGCGCCCTTCGAAGGACAGCCGTCGGTCGGCGGCGGCCGGATCTTCGCGCTCGCTTCGGGCGCGCTGACCGTATGGGACGAGCGGACCGGCGCCTTTCTCTGGAGCTGGGCGCCGACCCAGGAGCCGCTGACGGGGACGGTTCTCGTCACCAAGACGCACGTGCTCACCCGCTCGGCCACCCACACGTTCGCGATCGACCAGTTCACCCACGCCGAAGTCTGGTCGATTCCCGTCTCGGGCCAGCTCGCCTGGAGTGAAGGGCTGCTCTTTCTCGCCGGCGAGGACGGCTTTCTCACCGCCGTCCGCGCGCCGGCGCAGATCTTCGCCGACGGCTTCGAGTCCGGCACGACCTCGCATTGGCTCGTGCAGTAGCCGGGTCGAACTCGCCCGTTTCGCCGGTCCGCATCCGGAAATCCACTTCGTCGAAGGCGGTCCGCGAGGAGCGCCCTCGCCGCCATCCGCCGGGCACCTCTAAGCGGACTTCTAGGTCAAAAAATCAGTTTACGCTCATCGGCGCGAGACCGCGCCACTCCTTCGGGCGTCGCGCAACGCGGTGCGGATGGCACACTCACTCCACTCCTCCCACCCCAGGACTTCACCTGGCGCAGAAGCCGGTCCATCCTTCGCGGAGGGGATCTGACGGTTTGAGGCCGCTCAGGAACGGTTCCACCGAAAAGAAAGGAGCTCGGTGAAATGCCCCGAACACTCACCGCAATCGCTGCCGGCCTGCTGCTGCTGGCCGGGGGCGCCCCGGCCCTGCGGGCGCAGGACTCGCAGGGAGCCGACGGCGTGGAAGCCAGCCTTCCGGCCGCCTGGTCGGACGCAGGCCAGCCTGACTCGAAGGAGGCGCCCGATACCACCTACGGGTTCTACTACGTGCTGGGCTCGCAACTCCAGCCGCGTTCCAGCGCGACCACCTTCGCCTACGACTCGTACGGCTGCCTCCACCTGACCGGCGGTAGCGACAACCGGCTGGTCTTCCCCCTCCTGCTGCCGGAAGGGTCGCTCATCGTGTTCGTCCGCGTCTATTTCGTCGATACGAACGCGGCGACGGATCTCACCTTCTGGCTCACCACCTACGACGCCGGTACCGCCAGCACCGACCTCCTGTCGCTCTCCTCGACCGGCTCCACGGGCTACGGCAGCGTGCTCTCCCCGGCCCAGACGATAACCTTCGACAGCTCTTTCAACTACTCCCTCATCGTCGCTCCCAACGTCAACAACTCCACCATCCAGATCTGCGGCGTGCGCGTCGCCTACTACGCGCCTTGAACGGCACGGGACACGGGTCATGAGAGTCGCCAAACTCGGTTTCCTTCTCGCCCTGCTGACTGCGGGAGTGGCCGTCGCCGACCTCCCAACGATTGCCAGTCACTCCGCATCCGGTGAGGGGCTCATGGCAACGACCGCCGCCTCGCCCGCTGATCTCCGCATCCTCGGGCTCGCCGATGCGCCGGACAGTCCGCTCGCTTCCTTCAGCTACTACTACGTGCTCGGCATGCAGATGCAGCCGCGCGTCAGCGCGACCACTTTCCAGTACATCGCCTATGGCTGCATCCACCTCACGGGCGGCACCGACAACCGATTGGTCTTTCCGCTCCTTCTGCCGGAGGGATCGATCATCAAGTACCTCCGCATCTACTTCGACGACACGAACGCGGGGACGGATCTCACCGCCTGGATCACCACCTACGATTCGGGCGTATCCAGCACCGATCTCATCTCGGTCTCCTCTTCCGGCTCCGCGGGCGTCGGCTCGGCGCTCTCCGCCCAGCTGACGGAGACCTTCGACAGCTCGTTCAACTACTCCATCATCGTCGCGCCCAACGTCAACGACTCCTCCGTCCAGATCTGTGGTGTGCGCGTCGCGTACTACGCGCCGATCATCTTTCGCGACGGATTCGAAAACGGCGACAGATACTTCTGGAGCGCAACCGCGCCCTAGAAGACTCGGCGCAGGGGCATCCCAAGACGCGCACCGTTCTCCCGCGAGCGGCGCGCGCCTCGGGTCCCGGACGGCACATCAAGTTGCGTGAGCGGCCTCCCGAGATGTCGGCAGGCCGCGGGTGACCAGCAGCCGGTTCGGGTCGATCCAGCGCCGCGCCGCCGCCGCCACGTCGCCCGCCGTCAAGCGCCGGATCTGATCGCTGTACCAATCGGGATCGTCGAGCGGCAGGTCGAGGAGCGCCGCGACCGCCATCAGGTCGGCCCACTGCCGCGCCGTCTCGCGCCGGAACGGCTCGCGGGCGTGGCGAGAGGAGCGCGCGCGCGCGAGCTCCTCGGCCGCGATCGGCTCGGCGAGAAAGCGCGCCAGCTCGTCGCGCACCGAGGCTTCGGCCTGGTCGAGCGTCTCGGGCGCCGTGCCGACGTAGCAGACCAGCCTTCCCTCGTCGATGCCGGCGCCGGACACCGTGTCGGCGTTCGCCGTGTAGGCCAGCCCCTCGCGCTCGCGGATCCGCTGCGGAATGCGGCCGGTGAGCCCCGCCCCGGTGCCGAGGACGACCGCCGCGAGCTCGAGCGCCGGATAGTCGGCATGCGCCCGCGCCACCGTGCGCGAGCCCAGGAAGAGGTGCGCCTGATCTTCCGCTCGGGTCAAGATCTCGCGTCGCGCGACCGGGCTGGTGGAAGGCGCGGCGGGCACCGGGAGCTCCCTGCCGCCGGCCGCGGCCGCGAGAAGCCCGCCGAAGAGCGCTTCGATCCGGGCGGCGATCGCGCCGTCGTCGATCTCCCCCGCCACCGACAGGTGCGCCCCCCAGCCGAGCGCCGCGGCGTGGAACTCGCGGCAGCGCTCCGGGTCGAGGCTGGCGAGGCTCGCGGCGTCCCCCTGCAGCGGCCGGCCGCGCGGATGCGGTGCATAGAGCTGCTCGCCGAAGGCGCGCGCCGTCATCAGATCGGCCTGGTCGGCCTGCGCTTCGAGCTCGGCCGCGGCCTGGCGCGCCAGCCAGCGCAGGCGCTCCTCGGGAAAGGTCGACTCGAAGAGGAGCTCGGCGATCCACTCGAGCGCCAGCTGCCAGTCGGCGGCCAGCGCGTCGATCGACAGGCCGTGCGTCTCGTAGCCGCCGAAGCTCGCGAGGATCATGCCGCGGCCCTCGGCCTCGGCGGCGATCCGCTCCCACGAGCGGTGACGGGTCCCTTCGGTGAGGAGCCTCCCGGTGACGAGCGCCTGCCCGGGAATCGTCTCCGCGCGCGCGCCGCCGGCGAGGAGCAACCGCACCGCAACCACCGGGGCGCCGTCGATGCGCTTCAGGCGCAGCGTCATTCGTCCTCCGGCAGCGACAGGCCGAGAACCGAGCCGGCCCGCGGATCGAGATAGCGCTGCGCCAGGCGTTGGAGGGCGGCGGCATCGCACTCGAGCGCCTGGCGGACGATCCGCTCGGGTTGCTCGAGATCGCCCTGGGCGAGCGCCAGCGCGGCGGTGATCGCCTGCTGGTGGATGCGCTCCTGCTGGAAGACCCAGTCGGCGAGCAGGATCTGCTTGCCGCGCTCGAGCTCCTCCTCGGCGATGGGGCG
>JBGARM010000108.1:0-8868 GCA_044230215.1 Thermoanaerobaculia bacterium
CCCGGGATTCCCGGTGGACATCCGCCACAATGCCAAGATCGACCGTCTGGCGCTGGCGCAATGGGCCGCGAAGCGCGCCGACAAGGCCGATCTCGGACTCACCTGAGCAAACCCGGAGCAACCCATGAAGATCCTGGTCACCGGCGGCGGCGGATTCCTCGGCCACGCGATCTGCCGCCTGCTCAAGGCGCGCGGCTGGGCGTGGCCGGACCACGTGCACATCTTCACCACCGCGAACTGGAGCCCGAAGGACGTGCCCGGGCTCGACCAGGTGCGCGCCGCGGTGGCGGTCGGGGAGCGAGCGGGGCGCGGCGGCGCGACGATGGCGACGCCGGAGGGCCGCGCCCGCGTTCTGCTCCGCGAGCGTGGCGGCGCGTCGGTGGCCCTCTTCGCGCGCGAGTTGGCTCCAGCGGCGGCGCTCGAACGCGTCGGCGTCCATGCCGCCGGGGCCCTGTTCGCGGCGGCAACACTCTTCTGCGTCGGCTTCCTGCTCGCTCTGCCGCGGGCGACGGCGCGCGACCTCTTCGCGCGCATGACGCGCTCCTATGCCAACCGTCTGATCGTGCTCTTTTCTCTCCTGCTCCTCGTGCCGCTCGTCCTGCTCTACGCCCTGCTCTCGCGCACCCTGGAGAGCCGGGTCGCGCGCGAGCAACGATTCGCGGCCGAGGCGGCGCTCTCCTCGGCGCAGCGCGTGCTGGGCGAGTATGTGCTCACGCTCGAGCCCGGATTCGGCCTCGGTACGGCGATCGACGACGAGATTCTGGTCTGGCTGTCGCGGGTCATCGGGCACGACATCAGTCTCTACTGGGGGAGCGAGGTCTACGCTTCGAGCAAGCGGGAGCTCTTCGCCGCCGGCCTTCTGCCGCGGCGGATCCCCGGCGAGGTCTGGCCGCGCATGGCGCTCGGCGGCGAGGTCGAGGCCTCGCGCACCGCGCGCACGGGGAGCTCCGAGTACCTCGAGCTCTACGCGCCGCTGGCGGTGCCCGGTCTCGACGCGCGCCAGACGCGCCTCTTCCTGTCGATGCCGCTCCTCGCGCAGCAGGAGGAAGCGACCGCGGAGACCGCGCTCATCCGTCGGCGGACGCTGCTCGCCACGCTCGCGGTTTTCCTGCTGCTGGCCGCTCTCGGCACGCGCCTGGCGCGCGCCTTCACGCGCCCGATCATGGAGCTCGTCGGCGGCACGCAACGCATCGCCGGCGGCGCCGCGGCGCTCGGCGTCAAGTCGTCGGTGCTCGAGCTCGCGGCACTGGCCGAAGCCATCGACCGGATGGCGCGCCGGATCGCCGAAGGCCGCGACCAGTTGCTGCGCGAGAAGCGGCTGGTCGAGGGGATCATCGAGAACGTCACCTCCGGGGTGGTCTATCTCGATCAGGCGGGCCGTGTGCTGCTGGCCAATCGCGTGGCGCGCGAGCTGCTGGAAGTGGCGCCGGGCGATCGCATCGCGGAGCGCCTGGCGAGGCGCCCCGAGCTCGCCGGCGCCAGCCGGTTCGTCAGCGAGGGGCGCGACGAGCTCGCCCAGGCGACCCTCCGACTCGGCGCGCCGAAGGGTGCTCCGGGGCAGGAGCGCGATTGGTCGCTCGTTTGGGTCCCGCTCGCCGGCGAGAGCGAGCCGGCGGCATTGTTCGTGGTCGAGGACATCTCGGAGGTTCTGCGCGCCCAGCGACTCGAAGCCTGGGCTGCGATGGCGCAGATCATCGCCCACGAGATCAAGAATCCACTGACGCCGATCCGCCTCTCGACCGAGCACATGAGGGAGGTCTGGAAGCGCGATCGCGGCCAATTCGAAAGCGTGTTCGAGCGCTGCACGGAGAACATCCTGCGCCAGGTCGAAGAGCTGCGGACGATCGCGACGGAGTTCTCCACCTTCAGCCGCATCCCGAAGTCGGTTCGTGTCCCGGGCGATCTCTCTGCCACCGTGCGTGAGGTCGTCGAAGGCTATCGGGCGGCGCCGCCCGCCGGCGTCGAGATCGTGCTCGCGGGCGGCGGCGAGAGTCTGCCGGCAAGGTTCGACGCCCGGCTCGTCGGACGCGCCCTGCGCAATCTGCTCGAGAACGCGATCCGGGTCTCGGCCGGCGGCGGCAGGGTGACGATCGAGGCCGAGCGGATCGGCGACCGCGCCGAGATCCGGGTGGCCGATCGCGGACCCGGGGTGCCGCCGGAGATGCTGGCGCGCATCTTCGAGCCGTACTTCTCGACCCAGGTGGGCGGCACCGGCCTCGGGCTGTCGATCGCCCAACGGGTAGCCGAAGAGCATGGCGGTTCGATCCGCGCCAGGAACCTCGCTGCCGGCGGACTCGAGGTCACCATTACAATGCCTCTGCTATGAGATCTCAGCGCTCCGTCTTTCTCGCGCTCCTGGTCCTCTGTGGTCTGACCGCCGGCTGCTTCGGCGGCTCGAGGCCGCAGAAGCAGCCGGGTTCGGCACTCTGGCTGACAGCCGACTCGGGCGAATTCGGCGCTGAAGCGCAAAGCCGCCTCGCCGCGCTCGGTCTCAAGGAGCTCTTTCTCGACGCCGCCGAGCTCGAGTGGACGGGAAATCCCCGCCTGCGCCGGCTCGCCGCGCCGCCGATTCCCCGCCGCACGCCGGTGACGCTCGTCGTTTGGGGACGCTGGGTGCCGGGCGACCGCCCGCCCGACGGCCTCGCCACCGCGCTGCTCTCCGAGCTCTCGGCGCTGCGCGTCGAAGCCGAACAGCGCGGCCTGGTGGTCGTCGGCTACCACTTCGAGGTCGAGGCCGGCGACCACGCCGAGAGTCTCGCCAAGACGCTCGGCAGGCTGCGCACGCTGCTGGGAAGCAACTACTTCGTCTCCGCCGGCTTCGGACGCAAGGCGCTCGCCGGGGCGCAGGCGAAGACGATCGCCGACGCAGTCGACTTCGTCGTCGGCATGATCTATGGCCAGCGGCCGGGTGAGACCGAGGATCCGACCGCCTGGGATCTCGTGTCGGTAGAGGAGAGCTTTCGCCGGCTCGAGGGGCTCGAACGGCCCTATTTCACCGGTGCCGTGACGCTCGGGACGGCTGCCCTGCGCGGGCCAGGCGGCGAGACCCGCGCCGTTTCGACGGCGCTGTCGCTGGGCGACCTCATCCAGACGCGGAACCTGGAGCTCAAACCGGGATTCAGCCTGCAAGGGATCGATCGCCAGGTCTGGGAGTTCGTCGCGCGCGGACCGGCGCACGCCGGCCCGTGGAATCTCGCGCCCGGCGAGTCGATCCGGGTCGTGCGTACGGCGACGCCCTTCCTCGAGGAGTTCCGCCGCCGCCTGGGTGCCTGGGAGTCGACCCATCGCCTGGGAGACGTGCTCTACCGTCTGCGCCGCGACGACGAACGCCTGTCGCTCTCCGTCGACAACCTTGCCGACGTGCTCGCTCCGGATGCCGCCGCGCCGGTGCTCGATCTCTCCCTGGAGAAGGTCTCGGCTTCCGCCAACCGGTGGATCGTCAAGGTGCGGCTGGCGAACCGGAGCTCGGAGAGCACGGACCTGGCCTATTTCGACAGCAACTTCGTGCAGCTCCAGATCGCCGGCGCGAAAGTCGGCGAGGCGGCGCCGGGCGGGTTCCAGCGCATCGAACTGCTGGTGGACGGCGAGAAGGGGACCATGCGGGCCTTCCGCGAGGCGAACACGGTGCGCCTCTACCTGCCGCTGCTCGAGGAGAACCAGGAGGTGGCGAGCGGCGAGATCGAGCTCAAGCTGGCGCAGCGCGTTCCGACTGTGGCGCTTTCCGCGAGCTTCCTGCTCGCCGACGGGCGCGATCTCACGCTCGAGCCCCGGGACTGGCAATTCGAAAAGCCGTGAGCGCCCCCGGTTCGATCTTCGTCGAGCTCGTGGCGGGACCCTTCCGGGAGCTCCTCCACGGCCTGGACGCTGTCCTGCTCCAGGGCTTGCGCTCCCTGCTCCTGGTCGGCGCGGGTCTCGTCGCCGGCTGGTGGATCTACGTTCCCGCGCACGAGCTGCTGCATGCCTTCGGCTGCTGGGCGGCTGGCGGGGTGGTGTCGCGTCTCGAGATCGATCCGCTCTACGGCGCGAGTTGGCTGGCGAAGCTCTTCCCGTTCGTGGTTCCGGGGGGTACCTATGCCGGGAGGCTCTCCGGTTTCGATACCCGTGGCAGTGACTGGATCTATCTGGCGACCGACCTGGCGCCCTTCCTCCTCGGCTTGTTCCCGGGATTCTGGTGGCTGCGCCGGGCGGCGCGCTGCGCGCGTCCGGTGGTTTTCGGGGCGGCTCTGCCCGCGGCCTTTGCCCCGCTCCTTTCGCTTTCGGGCGACGCCTACGAGATCGCCTCGCTCGCGGTCGTCCACCTGCCGCCCTGGAGCGGCCGGCGGATGCTGGTCGGCGACGACCTGGGAGCGAAGGTGGCGGAAGTCTCCGGCTCGGCGGAGACCGGGATGCTCGCCGGCGTGGCGGTCGCCGCGCTGCTCGGAGTTCTCTGGGCGCTGGCATGGATGTTTCTCTCGCGCCGCCTGGCGGGCTGGTTGGGCGAAGCGGCGCCCGTGGCGCGGACCGTCGCCGGGCCAGCGACCGGATCAGGCTAGGATGAAGGCTGGCGGATCTGCTGCAGCAGCCGGGGTGATGATGACTCTCCAGAGGTCGAAATCGCGGTCCTATCGCGTAGCTTTCCTGCTCGCCTGCGCCCTCCTGCCCGGCTGCACCTCGTCCAGGGGGAAGTCTTCCGCCACGGCAGCCGGCGAGCGGCGGGCGCCACCGGTGTCGCAGATCGCGACGAAGACCGCCGGACTCGCCTCGCGACCGGGCCTGCTGGATCTCTTCGTCGACGCCGAGCTCGGCAAGGTGATGGTTCGGCTGCCACCGGCGCGTGGCCCTCGCGGCACGATCGGCGAGTACATCTACTACGAGGGAATCGTCACCGGGCTGGGTTCGAATCCGATCGGGCTCGACCGCGGACAGGTCGGAGAGCCGCAGATCCTGCGCCTGCGGGAGCTCGGCGGCAAGGTCCTCTTCGAGCTGGTCAATCTGCGCTTCCGCGCGCTCTCCGAGTCCGCGGACGAGACCCGCGCGGTGGCGGAGTCGTTCGCCAACTCGATCATCTGGAGCGCCGAGATCGTCGCCCGCGATGCCGGCGGCGAACTGCTGATCGATCTCGGTCCCTTCCTCCTGCGCGACGCGCACGGTGTCGCCGACCGCCTGGCGGAAGCCGGCCAGGGCGGTTTCTCGCTCGACCGCGAAAAGAGCGCCATCGATATCGACCGCTGCGTCGCTTTTCCGGACAACCTCGAGCTCGAGTCGACGATCACCCTCACCGGCGGCAAGCCGGGGGACGAAGTGCGCGCCGTGGCTGTCGAACCGGGCTTCCTGACGTTGATTCAGCATCAGTCGCTGGTGCGTCTGCCCGACGCCGGCTACACGCCGCGCGAATTCGATCCGCGGATGGGCTCGTACGCGATCCGCTTTCAGGACTACGCGGCGCCGCTCGCCGCCTCCGTCGAGCGGCGCTGGATCGTCCGGCATCGTCTGCAGAAGGTCGATCCGGCGGCGCCGCACTCCGCGGTTCGCAAGCCGATCGTCTACTACGTCGACCGCGCGGCTCCCGAGCCGGTGCGCAGCGCGCTGCTCGAGGGCGCGGGGTGGTGGTCGGCGGCGTTCCAGGCTGCCGGTTTCGATGACGCGTTCCAGGTCGAGTTGCTGCCTGATGGCGTGGACCCGCTCGACGTCCGCTACAACGTGATCCAGTGGGTGCACCGCGCGACGCGCGGTTGGTCCTACGGCGGGGGAGTGATCGACCCGCGGACCGGCGAGCAGCTCAAGGGGCACGTCACGCTCGGGTCGCTCCGCGTGCGGCAGGACCGCCTGCTCTTCGAAGGTCTGGCGGGCGCCGCCAAGAGCGGCAGCGGGGCGCCCGACGATCCGGTAGTGCTGGCGCTGGCGCGCATCCGGCAACTCGCCGCGCACGAAGTCGGCCATGCCCTGGGCTTCGCCCACAACTTCGCCGCCAGCGCCGACGGCCGCACCTCGGTGATGGATTACCCCGCTCCGCTGGTGCGGATCAACGGGCAGGGTGAGCTCGATTTCTCCCAGGCCTACGGCGTCGGGGTCGGCGAGTGGGACGTGCATGCGACCCAGTGGGCTTACGGGCAATTCCCGCCCGACACCGATGAGAAGGCCGCCCTCGAGGCCATCGTGCAGTCCGGCTTGCGCCGGAATCTCCATTTCCTCACCGATGCCGACGCCCGCCCCGCCAGCGCCGCCAATCCGCGCGCCAGTCTGTGGGACAACGGCGACGACCCGGTGGCGGCGCTCGAGCAGACGATGCGCGTGCGACGCATCGCGCTGGCCCACTTCGGCGAAGCCAATCTGCGCGCCGGCGAGCCTCTCGCGCTCCTCGAGGAGACGCTCGTGCCGGTGTACTTCCATCATCGCTTCCAGCTGCAGGCGGCGGCCAAAGTCCTGGGCGGACTCGACTATCGCTATGCGCTGAATGGCGACTCGACTCCCGGCGCTCTCGCCAGGCCGCTGTCGGCCGAGCGACAGCGACGGGCGCTCGCCGTCCTGCTCGAGACCCTCGATCCGTCGGTGCTCGACCTCCCCGAGGAGACTCTGCGGAAGCTCCTGCCGCGGCCGCACGGCTACGAGGCGAATCGCGAGATGTTCGCGTCGCGGACCGCGCCGGCGTTCGACTCCCTGGATGCGGCGGCGACCGCCGCCGACATGACGATCCGCCTGCTGCTGCAGCCGGCGCGCGCCGCGCGGCTGGTCGATTTCCATCGCCGCAACGCTGCGCAACCCGATTTCGACGAGGTCCTGACTGCGCTGTGCAACAAGGTCTTCCTCGACACCGCCCTGCTCGAGCCGCGCGAGGCGGAGATCGCCCGTGTCGAGCAGCGGGTGCTGGTCGACCGGCTGATCGAGCTCTCGGGAAATGCCGCGGCGCCGGCCTGGGTGCGCTCGCGGACCGACGGCGCTCTGGCCGATCTGCTGCAGCGGATGGACCTCCTCGTGCCGCTCGACCCGGCGGAGAAGGCGCACTTCTCGGCGGTTACCGCGGAGATCGGCCGGCATCTGGCGCGTCCGGCGGCGGCGAGCGCGCCGGTGCGCCTGGCCCCGGCCGAACCGCCCGGCGATCCGATCGGATCGACCATGCAGGAGCCGGCAGCCGACGGCGAAGACCTCGAATTCCAGCGGGTGGACGATTGCGACTTTCAGCCGCCGCGCTGATCGCCACGATCTTCGCGGCCGCCGGGGCCTGCGATGCTCCGGCCTCCTCGCCAGCCGGCGCGGTGGCGGCGGCGAGCGCGGCGCCTGAAGTTCGTCTCGAGCTCGAGGTCGTCGACACCTACCCGCACGATCCCGGGGCGTTCACTCAGGGGCTCCTCTGGCACCGGGGCAAGCTCTACGAGAGCACGGGCATGTACGGCAGGTCGTCGCTGCGCGAGGTGGAGATGGCCAGCGGACGCGTGCTGCGCCGCGTCGATCTCGACCCCGAGCTCTTCGCCGAGGGCCTGGCACTCGCCGGCGACCGCCTTTTCCAGCTCAGCTACCAGAGCGAGATCGGCTGGGTCTGGGATTTCACCACCTTCAAGCGCCTGCGCGAATTCACCTATGCGGGCGAAGGTTGGGGGCTCACCTACGACGGTTCCCTGCTCATTCAGAGCGACGGCAGCTCGCGACTGACTTACCGTTCGCCGGTCGACTTCTCGCCGCAGCGCGAGCTCGCGGTGCTGCGCGCCGGCAGGCCGCAGTTCTACCTCAACGAGCTCGAGTGGGTGGACGGAGAGATCTGGGCGAATATCTGGCAGAGCGACGAGATCGTGCGCATCGACCCGCAAAGCGGCCAGGTCACCGGCGTGCTCGACGCCTCCGAGCTGCTCACCGCGGAGGAGCGCCGGCACACCGATGTGCTGAACGGCATCGCCTGGGACGCGGAGCGCAAACTCTTCCTCATCACCGGCAAGGACTGGCCGAAGCTCTTTGCCGTGAAGATTCGTCCCGCGGCCGCTGCCGCCCGCTGAGGCTTCAGCCGTCGTTGGCGGAGGCGGGAAGGGCCGCAGCCTGCAACAGGTCGGCGAGCAGGCGGATGCGGCGCGCGAGAGAGCGCAGCTCGACGTGTTCCTCGCGGGTGTGCATGCCGCCGCCGACCGGACCCAGCCCGTCGAGCACCGGTATCCGTCCCGGCTCTTCGAGAAAGTTGGGAAACGAGATTCCCCCCCGGTCTTCCTCGCGCGCGAGCTCCCACCCCGCGGCCGCGGCGAAGGCGACGGCGCGCGCGGAGTGAGCGCCCGGCAGCAGCGCGGGATCGACCGGGGCGATCGCCGGCTCGCGCGTGAACTGCAAGTCCACCTCGTGGCGGGCGGCGACTGCTGCCGCCAGCGCGGCCATCTCCTCGCCGAGTCGTTCGGCTTCGCCGGCGCGCAGGAATCGCGCCTCTCCTTCGACTACGGCCCGGTCGGGGACGACGTTCAGCTGGTGGGCGGTGCCGAAGAGCGGGCCGTGTCCGGGCTCGGCGGCGGTCGCGGCGGCGCGCCGGGGGACCGCGCTCGTGACCTCGGCGACGAGCTCCGCCTCGCCGGCGATGACGCGGGCGGCGTTCACCGTCGGACCGCCGTGCGGACGCGACAGCGCCGCCGCGAGCCCGATCCACTCGGCGGCAGCACAGAGCGCTGACCGGCCCTGCCAGAAGGCCAGCCCGGAGTGGGCCGTGCGTCCGACCGCAGTGACCCGCCAGTGGAACATGCCGCGCCGGCCGGTGACCAAGGTCTCGCCAGCGCCGCGGCGCTCGCCCGGCTCGAGCACCCAGAGGGCGCTCGCCGAAGCTCCCGCCCGCGCCACGGCGCGGCGGGAGATGGCGCCGCCGACCTCCTCGTCCGGTACGGCGAGCAGGAGCAGGTCTTCGGGGGCCCGGGGGGCGGGCGCGGG
>JBGARM010000109.1:0-8843 GCA_044230215.1 Thermoanaerobaculia bacterium
CGGGGCGGGCGGTTCCTGCTAGCAGGCTCGATTCGACATGGCGTGGTTCAAGAAAGACAAGAAACCGAAAGCCGTTCGTGAATCCCGCGAACGCAGCACGGTTCCAGAGGGTCTGTGGCTGCGCTGTGACGGCTGCCGCGAGATCGTCTACTCCAAAGAGCTCGAGCGCAATCTGCGCATCTGCCCCAAGTGCGGCTACCACTTCCGCATCGACGCTCCGGCGCGCATTGCACTCCTCCTCGACGAAGCCCGACTTGAGCCTCTTTTCGACGAGGTCGTCCCCGCCGACCCGCTCGGCTTCGTCGACACGAAGCGCTACGCGGACCGCCTGACGGCCTACCAGAAGGCGCTCGGCGTCGCCGACGCGGCGATCGTCGTCGCCGGCGCGATCGAGGAGATCCCCATCGTGCTCGCGGTGATGGACTACCGGTTCATGGGCGGCTCGATGGGTTCCGTCGTCGGCGAGAAGCTCACCCGCGCCGCCGAAGCCGCGCGCGACAGGCGACGCCCGCTGGTCATCGTCTCCGCTTCCGGCGGCGCGCGCATGCAGGAGGGCATCCTCTCGCTCATGCAGATGGCCAAGATCTCGGCCGCCCTGATGCGCCTGCGCGAGGCCGGTGTGCCGTACATCTCCGTGCTCACCGACCCCACAACCGGCGGCGTGACGGCTTCGTTCGCCATGCTCGGAGACCTGAACATCGCCGAGCCGGGCGCCCTCATCGGCTTCGCCGGGCCGCGCGTCATCGAGCAGACGATTCGCCAGAGCCTCCCCGAGGGCTTTCAGCGCAGCGAGTTCCTGCTCGAGCACGGATTCCTCGATCTCGTCGTGCCGCGCCCCGAGCTCAAGTCGACGCTGGCGCGCTGCCTGCGTCACCTCGCCTGACGCGCGCTCCCGGAGCCAGGGCGCAACCGTGAACGCGGCCCAGGAGATCCTCGCCGGGCTCGAGCGTTTCGGCATCCGGTTGGGGCTCGACCACTTGCGCGGACTGGCCGCGGAGCTGGGAGCGCCGGAACGAGCGACGCCGGCGGTCATCGTCGCCGGCACCAACGGCAAGGGGTCTGTGGCGTCTCTGCTGGCGGCGATGGCGCGAGCCGCCGGATACGAGGCCGGTCTCTACACCTCGCCGCATCTCGAGCATCCGGAGGAGCGCGTCCGGGTGGCGGGGGAACCGATCCCGCCCGGCGAGCTCGCCCGGCTGCTGCGCGAGATCCTCGCCACCGCCGCTCGCCTCGGCCACGCCACCCCGACCTACTTCGAGGCGATGACCCTCGCCGCATTCCTCCACTTCGCCCGCCGCGGCTGCGACCTCGCGGTGCTCGAGGTCGGGATGGGGGGGCGGCTCGACGCGACCAACCTCGCCGACGCCCGCCTCGCCGTCATCGCCGCCATCGCGCTCGATCATCAGGAGTTTCTCGGCTCGACACTCGACGCCATCGCGCGCGAGAAGGCGGGGGTGCTGCGTCGGGGGAGCCCCGTGATCCTCTCTCCCCAGGCGCCCGCAGCGCGCTCGGCCCTCCTCGAGGAGGCTGCCTCGCGCGGTGCTCCGGCAGTCGAAGTCGCCCGCGAGATCGTCGAGCTCGATGTGGAGTTCCGCGGCCTCGCGGGGCTGGGCCTGCGTCTCGCCACCCGCAGTGGGGACTACGAGCTCGCGACCGCCCTGTCGGGGCGCCACCAGGCATGGAACGTCGCCACCGCAGTCGTCGCAGCCGAGCGGTTCGCGGATGCCGGACTGCCGGCGCTCGACGGGGCGGCGATCACCGCCGGAGTCGCCGCCTGCCGGTGGCCCGGCCGTCTCGAGGCCATCGTGGTCGCCGGAGGCCCGACCACAGTGCTGCTCGATGCGGCGCACAACCCGGATGGCTGCGCGGCGCTCGTCGCATTCCTCGCCGAGCTCGACAAGCCGTTCACGCTGCTGTTCGGAGCGCTCGCCGACAAGGATGTCGCCCAGATGCTGCCGCCGCTCGCGGCACGGGCGGAGCGGGTAGTCCTTTCGCGCCCGGACTCGCCCCGCGCCGCCGCGCCGGCGACGCTCGCCGCGCTCCTGCCGGCGGGAATGAAGGTCGAACTCGCGCCGGAAATCCCGGCCGCGCTCGAGCTCGCGCTCCGGGGAGGGCCGGACCTGGTCGTCGCCTGCGGTTCGATCTTTCTGATTGGGACGCTGCGCCCGCTGCTCGCAGCCCGCCGCGCTTCCGGCTGAGGGGCCGGCTCAGGCGGCCGGGCAGCCGATGCGGCGGGCGATGCGCATCACCATTTCGAGCGCTTGCTCGCAGTTGAGACGGGGGTCGACCTGGGTGCGATAGGCGCGCTCGAGGCCCGCCGCGGCGAGACCGCGCGCGCCACCGATGCACTCCGTCACGTTCTCGCCGGTCAGTTCGAGGTGGACTCCGCCGAGGACCGAGCCGAGCCGCTGATGAATGGCGAATGCCTGCTCGAGCTCCTCGAGGATGTGCTCGAAGCGGCGGGTCTTCCTCCCCTGCGGTGTGGTCTCGGTGTTGCCGTGCATCGGATCGCACGACCAGAGAACGCGGCGTCCCGCGCGCGCGACCGCCTCGACGAGCGGCGGCAGGCGCTCCGCTATGCCGCGCGCTCCGAAGCGGTGGATCAGCGTCAGCCGGCCCGGCTCGTCGCGCGGAGAGAGCACGCCGATGAGCTCGAGGAGACCTTCGGGAGTCGTCGCCGGACCGATCTTGACCGCGATCGGATTGGCGATGCCGCGGAAGTACTCGACGTGCGCGCTGCCCGGCTTCGCGGTGCGCATGCCGATCCAGGGAAAGTGCGTCGACAGGTTGTACCAGCCCTCGCGATGCGGAACCCTGCGGGTCTGCGCCTGCTCGTACAGCAGATGGAGCCCCTCGTGGCTGGTGAAGAAGTCGACCCGGTTCATCTCGCCGACCTGGCGGCCAGCGAGGGTCTCCATGAAGCGCAGCGAATCGGCGATGCCGGCGACGATGCGGCGATAGTCCTCGGCGAGCGGCGAGTGCTGGACGAAGTCGAGGTCCCAGTATTCGGGGTGGTGAAGATCGGCGAAGCCGCCGTCGACCAGGGCGCGGATGAAATTGAGCGTCAGCGCGGCGCGCTCGTAGCCGCGCAGGAGGAGCTGCGGATCGAAGGCGCGGTCGGCGGCCGTGAACGGTGTGCGGTTGATGAGGTCGCCGCGATAGGCAGGCAGCGAGACTCCACCCTGTTCCTCGAGGTCGGTGGATCGGGGCTTGGCGTACTGGCCGGCGAAACGACCGACGCGGATGACCGGACGCTGCGACCCGTGCACCAGCACGAGGCTCATCTGCAGCAGCACCTTGAGCTTGTTGGCAATCACCGCCGAAGTGCAGTCCTCGAAGCTCTCTGCGCAGTCCCCCCCCTGCAAAAGGAAGGCGCGGCCCTCTGCCGCCTCGGCGAGCTGGCTCTTCAGCGCTTCGACTTCCCAGGAGGTGACGAGGGGAGGCAGCTCGGCCAGTTGCCGCACGACCGCCTCGACCGCGGCAGCGTCCGCATAGACCGGCTGCTGTTCGGCCGGAAACCGCCGCCAGGAGTCGGGAGACCAGCCGGCGATCGCTCCTGCCGTGCCTTCAACCGGCGGCAGCGGCATGCTGGGGATCGTAGAGCGGAAATCGGCTGCACAGGAGACGCACGCGCTCGCGGACTCCGGCCTGCACGCCGGCATCGTCCGGCGCCGCCAGCACTTCGCAGATGAGCCGCGCCACGGCGGCCATCTCCGCCTCCCGCATGCCGCGCGTCGTCACGGCGGCAGTGCCGACGCGAATGCCCGAGGCGACCATCGGCGAGTTGGTATCGAAGGGAATGGTGTTCTTGTTGACCGTGATCGCCGCCGCGTCGAGGGCCTTCTCCGCGGCCTTCCCCGTCAGTCCACGGCTCGTGACGTCCATCAGGAAGAGGTGATTGTCGGTGCCGCCCGAGACGATGCGGAAGCCCTCGCCGGCGAGCGCCGCGGCGAGCGCCGCGGTGTTGGCGACGATCTGCGCCTGGTAGGCGCGGAAACCGGCGGAGAGCGCCTCGCCGAACGCCACCGCTTTGGCGGCGATGATGTGCATCAAGGGGCCGCCCTGGAGCCCCGGGAAGACCGCGCGATCGATCTCCTTGGCGAACTCCTGCTTGCACATCACCACCCCGCCGCGCGGACCGCGCAGCGTCTTGTGGGTGGTCGACGTCACGAAGTGGCAGTGGGGCACCGGCGACGGGTGGAGTCCGGTGGCGACCAGTCCGGCAATATGGGCGATGTCGGCCATGAGGAGCGATCCGGAGCGGTCGGCGATCTCGCGGAAGCGGGCGAAGTCGATCGTCCGGCTGTAGGCCGAAGCGCCGCAGATGATCAATTTCGGACGATGCTCGAGCGCCAGACGCTCGACCTCGGCGAAATCGATGCGCTCCGTTTCGCGATCGACGCCGTAGGCGACGACCTTGAAGTCGCGACCCGAATAGGAGAGGCGATGGCCGTGGGTGAGGTGCCCGCCGCAGGCGAGATCCATCCCCATGAGAGTGTCCCCCGGGCGGAGCATCGCGAAGTAGACGGCGGTGTTCGCCGAAGTTCCCGAGTGCGGCTGGACGTTGGCGTGCTCGGCGCCGAAGAGCTCCTTCAGGCGATCGATGGCGTGGGTTTCGACGCGGTCGACCACCTCGCAGCCACCGTAGTAGCGGCGGCCGGGATAGCCCTCGGCGTACTTGTTCGTGAGCACGCTGCCCGCGGCTTCCATCACGGCGCGACTGGTGAAGTTCTCCGAGGCGATGAGCTCCAACCCCTCGTTCTGGCGGCGCTCTTCGGCAGCGATCTCGTCCGCGATCACGGGGTCGACATCGATCAGGCGGCGGGCGATCATGCGGGGTCTCCGTCGAGCTTGGCGACGCGGCGCGCGTGGCGGCCGCCTTCGAATGGGGTGGCGAGGAAGATTTCGGCGATCGCTTCGGCGAGCGGGGGCGCGACGATACGGCTGCCCAGGGTGAGGACGTTGGCGTCGTTGTGCTGGCGACAGAGCCGGGCGGAGAAAAGATCGACACAGGCCGCCGCGCGAACGCCGCGAGTGCGGTTGGCCGCGATCGCCATGCCGATGCCGGAGCCGCAGACCAGTATCCCGCGCTCAGCGGTGCCCTCGGCGACCGCGCGGGCGACCAGAGCCGCGTAGTCCGGATAGTCCACCGATTCTACGGAATGGGCGCCGAAGTCGCGCAGCTCGTGCCCGGCCTCGGCGAGCCGTGCACGAAGATGATCCTTCAGGATGAAGCCGGCGTGATCGGCACCGATCGCGATGCGCATCGAGGTGCCGGGCTCAGCTGTCTTCCGGCTCCGGCAGGAGGGTCTCCTGGGTGGATTCCTCGGCCTTCTTGGCGGCGGGCTTCTTCGCCGGAGCCTTGCGAACCTTCTTCTCGGCGGTGTCGGAGCCAGGGGAGCCAGCGGCGCCGTCTGCGGCTTCCGGAGCGGCCTTCTTCGCCGCCGGCTTCTTCGCCGGCTTCTTTTCGCCCGCCGCCGCGGTGGAGGCGTCGACCTCCTTGTCGGTCGCCTTCAGGGCCCGCTTCGACCCTTCGGTCCGCACCGTCTTGCGCTTGGCGACCTCTTCCTGATTGCGTTGTCTGAGCCGCTCGAGACGGCGCTGACGGCGGCGCCGGAGATCGCGATCTTTTTCACGCATAACAGCTTCTCCTCAACTCCGAAATTTGAATAACAGGCCCCTGCAGCTTGCCGCAGGGGGGCGCAACTGTCAAGCGAACCGGGCTCCGGAGCGCCCGCGAAGCGGCCTCAGAGCGGCAAATTGCCGTGCTTCTTGGCCGGCAGTGACTGACGTTTGCTGCGCAGCTGCCGCAGGGCGCGGATGAGCGCCGGCCGGGTTTTGCGCGGCTCGATGACCGCGTCGACGAAGCCGTGCTGGGCGGCGACGTAGGGGTTCGAGAACTTCTCCCTGTAGTGCGCGACCTTCTCGGCGCGCGCCTCGGCGGCACCCGCGCCGGCCTTCTCGAGCTCGCGCTTGAAGAGGATGTTGACCGCACCCTCGGGGCCCATGACGGCGATTTCGGCCGAAGGGTAGGCGAGGTTGACGTCGGTCCGCAGGTGCTTCGAAGCCATGACGCAGTAGGCGCCGCCGTAGGCCTTGCGGGTGATCACGGTGAGCTTGGGCACGGTCGCTTCGGCGAAGGCGTAGAGGAGCTTGGCGCCGTGCTTGATGATTCCGCCGTACTCCTGCTGCGTGCCGGGCAGGAAGCCGGGCACGTCCTCGAAGGTAATCAGGGGGATGTTGAACGCGTCGCAGAAGCGCACGAACCGGGCGCCCTTCAGCGAGGCGTCGATGTCGAGCACACCCGCGAGGTAGTTCGGCTGATTGGCGACGATACCGACACTCTGGTTGGCGAGGCGCGCGAAGCCGACGACGATGTTGCGGGCGTAGGCGGCGTGCACTTCGAGGAACTTGCCGTCGTCGACCACCTCGCCGATCAGCCGGTGGATGTCGTAGGGCTTGTTGGGATCGTCGGGGATCAGCCTGTCGAGGAGCTCCGACTCGCGGTCCGGGTCGTCCGAGCTCCGGCCTGGCGGCGGATCGTCGATGTTGTTCGAGGGCAGGAACGAGAGCAGCTCACGGATTCCCATGAGGCAGGCGGCGTCGTTGCCGAAAGTGAAGTGCGACACGCCGCTCTTGCCGGCATGGGTCGCGGCGCCCCCGAGGTCCTCCTTCGTCACCTCCTCGTGGGTGACCGTCTTGATGACGTCCGGCCCGGTGACGAACATGTAGCTCGTGCCCTCGACCATGAGGATGAAATCGGTGATCGCCGGCGAGTAGACCGCGCCGCCGGCGCACGGCCCCATGATCGCGGAGATCTGCGGCACGACGCCCGAGGCGAGAGTGTTGCGCAGGAAGATGTCGGCGTAGCCGCCGAGGGAGACGACTCCCTCCTGGATGCGAGCGCCACCCGAATCGTTGAGCCCGATGACCGGAGCTCCGTTCTCGACCGCGAGGTCCATGACCTTGCAGATCTTCGCCGCGTTGGTCTCCGAGAGCGAGCCGCCGAAGATCGTGAAGTCCTGGGCGAAGAGATAGACCAGGCGGCCGTCGATGGTGCCGTAACCGCAGACCACCCCGTCGCCGGGGAACTGCTGGTCCTCCATGCCGAAGTCGCGGCAACGGTGGGTGACCAGGGCATCGATCTCGACGAACGAGCCCGCGTCGAGCAGGAGCTCGACGCGCTCGCGGGCAGTGAGCTTGCCGTCCTTGTGCTGGCGCGCGACGCGGTCGGCTCCGCCACCGGCGGCCGAAGCGGCAAGGCGTTGTTCGAGATCGGTCAGCAGCTCGTCACGCACGAATCATCCCCAATCTGCCCGCGGCAGGCCTCGCGGCCGAGCATTCGCGACAAGCCTATCGCCAAGCGGTCCCCTCGTGCAGCAGAATCGACCGCGGCCGGCAACCCCCGCCGGACGCCAAGGACTCCCGCCAGCACCCGGAGGCGACGATGACCCAGGACGACGAACAGCTTCACCTGCTCTCGGTCTTCCATTACGTGCTCGCCGGCATCTGCTCGCTGGTCTCGCTCTTTCCGCTGATCTACTTCGGCATGGGCCTGGCAATGATGGCCGGGATGGGGATCGGCAAGCCCGAACCGTTCGGCCCGCTGCTCGCCGGCTGTTTCGTCGCCGGCTTTGGCGGGCTCTTCCTGGTCTTCGCCGTAGCCTACGCGCTGGCGCTGTTTCTCGCCGCGCGCTTCCTCGCCGAACGTCGGCGGCACACCTTCTGCGTCGTCGTGGCGGCGGTCTCCTGCGCCTTCTCGCCGTTGGGCACGGTCTTGGGCGTCTTCACCCTGGTCGTCCTCTTCCGCCCCTCGGTCAAGATTCTCTTCGGCCTCGAGCCTCCGACCGCCGCCGCCTGAACGGCACGGCGCGCGGCCGGTCGCGCGCGCCGCTTGCGCCGCCTTGCTCCGGGCCGCGGGCGTTTGTTAGACTTTCCGCCGTCGCGGCAGGAGTGCGCGGCGGCAGCACACCGGGTTGGACCCCAGCAATCTCGGGCTCGCTTTCGGGCTCATCGATCTCAGGGTTCCCGAGGCTCATGGCCGACGAAGGCAAGGATCCGCGCAGTCGCACCGAACTGCGGGAGCCGCGGGACCGGGAGCCCTGGATGCGCATCGGCGGCGTGGGACTCGAGCTTGCCGCGGCTGTCGGCGGGTTCGCGTTCCTCGGATACCTGGTCGACCGTCACTACGGATCGCAGCCGACAGGCCTCCTGACCGGAGCCCTTCTCGGCCTGATCGGCGGGTTCTACAACCTGATCAAGACTTCGCTTCAGGCTTCCCGCGAGGCCCGCGAACTCGATCAGGAGAAGAAGAAAGAGCACGGAGAGCCGTGAGCGCAGCTCGCCGTTTCGAGATCTGGCTCGGTTTCGCGGGGGTCGGAGCGCTCGCCACCCTGCTGCTGGGCGCCGCAGGCCAGATGATGGCGCGGCGAATTGGATTGCAGGAGTTGGGCGGCGTCTGGATCGGATGCCTGGCGAGCTTCGCAGGCAGTCTCGCCGGCGCCGTGCCGCTCGCGCAAGAGGTCGCCAGCGGCGCGAAGTCGCCCGCCGGCGCCTCGCCGGGCGCGGCGATCGCAGCGGTCGGCAAGGCCAGTCTCTGGCGTTTGCTGGTCGGGCTCGCGGCCGGACTGGCCGCGGTTGCGAGTGGACGGTGGGACCGCCGAACGCTCCTGTTCGCGTTGGCGACCAGTTATGTCGCGCTGCTGGCGGTGGAAACCTGGTGGTTGCTGGGCCGCCTCAAGGCGGCGAAGACCTCGAGATTGCAGGACTGAAGATCGGAGAGATGCCGGATGATGGCGCCTGAGAATCCCCTGAGCCACGTGATTCAGCACCCTCTGAAGGAG
>JBGARM010000010.1:0-233 GCA_044230215.1 Thermoanaerobaculia bacterium
GCCAGATCCTCGTCGTCGTCCTCCTCGTCCTCTTCTTCCCACTCGCGCGGCGATTCCTTGGCGCCGGCGGCGCGGGCCTCGCCCTCGCCAGCGGTCGCCGGCGCGGCAGCGATGCCACCGCGGCTGCGGCCGCGGCCCCCGCGGCGGCGCCGGCGGCGGCCGGAGCGGTCGGCGGTCTCGCCACCCTCGGCCGATTCACCGGCCTCGGGGGCATCGGCGTCATCCGCGACATC
>JBGARM010000010.1:243-21084 GCA_044230215.1 Thermoanaerobaculia bacterium
GAGATCGAGCCGACACCAGCGTATGCGGCCGACGATCCGAACACGATCGGCGTCGCGATGTTCATCCTGACCACGCTCGATGGAAACCGCCTCGCCTACGAAACGATGATCAACACCGGCGGCATCGGCGTCATCCGCGACATCGCCGCCGTCGGGGAGATCGCCCGCTTCGGCAGCATGGACCTCGAGGGCACGGCGCGGCGCGAAGAAGCCGGCGCTTTCCGCAACTGGCGCGGCATCTGCCTCGTCCTGCGGCTCCGGCGAGGCGGCCAGCTCCGCGGCCTGATCCGCCTCGGCCTGATCCAGGCCGGCCTGCTCACGAGCGGCGCGGCCGCCGACGAGGTCGGCGATCGAGGGCACTGCCTCCTGCTCCGCGCCTCGCTGCTCGTCGCGGCGCTCGCGCGGCGTCTCGGGCTCATCCGACTCTTCTCCCGGCGGACGCAACCACCAGGGACTCACAGCGACACTCCAGACAACAGACGGTTTGATTTCACGACGACTCCTTGCACGTGTGGACGGGTTCGAAGACCCCGAGGGCGCGAGCGGCGAAGGCCGCGCCTCACTGCGGGGCTGGAACGAACTCCAGTCTAGCACCGCGCCCCGGAAGCGCCCCCGCGAGGCGGGTTCGAAACCGCCTGCGGCCCCCATTCGGCTTGCGCCCGCAAGGGCAAGAGCGTACGATCCCGGCCACTTCTCAACCTCATTTTCTTACCCGGAGATCGCTTCCCATGGCCGAGCCCGAGGCGCAAGACAAGAAGTTCCAGCCCTACGTTCCGGCATCGACGGTGATGCCGGAGTTCACCCTCAAGGCGATCCTCCTCGGCTCGGTCTTCGGGCTGATCTTCGGCGCCGCGACGGTCTATCTGGCGCTCACCGCCGGCCTCACGGTCTCGGCCTCGATCCCGGTTGCGGTGCTGGCAATCGGCGTCTTCAAGTACATCGGCAAGTCGACGATCCTCGAGAACAACATCGTGCAGACGATCGGCTCGGCCGGCGAGTCGATCGCCGCCGGCGTCGCCTTCACCATTCCGGCGCTCATCTTCCTGTCGAACGGCGAGTCGTACTTCAACTACTTCAACATCTTCACTCTGTCGCTCGTCGGCGGCATCCTCGGCGTGCTGTTCATGATCCCGCTGCGCCGGGCGCTGATCGTCAAAGAGCACGGCATCCTGCCCTACCCCGAGGGCACCGCCTGCGCCGACGTGCTGATCGCCGGCGAGAAGGGCGGCTCGCTCGCCAAGATGGTCTTCAAGGGTCTGGGAATCGCCGCGCTCTACAAGGTGTCGATGGAGATCCTCGGGCTGTGGAAGTCGACCCCGATCTACTCCGCCGCCAAGACCTCCGCCTTCCCGCGCGCTACGGTGAACTGCGACATTACCCCGGAGTATCTGGGCGTCGGCTACATCATCGGCCCGAAGATCGCCGGCGTCCTGGTCGCCGGCGGCATCCTGTCGCAGCTCGTGCTGGTGCCGCTCATCGCCATTCTCGGCGACACCATGGCGGCGGCTCTGCCGCCCGGGACGATTCCGATCGGCGACATGAGCTTCAACCAGATCCGCCTCTCCTACGTGCGCTACATCGGCGCCGGCGCGGTTGCCGCCGCCGGCCTCATCACCCTGATCAAGACCCTGCCCACCATCGTCTCCGCCTTCCGCGACAGCTTCAAGAGCCTGCGCGAGAAGAAGGGGGCCGCCGGCTCGATCGCGCGCACCGAGCAGGATCTGCCAATCACCTGGGTGATCTTCGGCTCGCTCGCCCTGGTCGCGGTCATCGCCCTGCTGCCGCAGCTGCCCGGTAACGGCTTCGGCTCGAAGCTCCTCATGGGCATCCTGGTGGTCATCTTCGGCTTCTTCTTCGTCACCGTCTCGTCGCGCATCGTCGGCATCATCGGCACGTCGTCGAACCCGGTGTCGGGAATGACGATCGCGACGCTCATGGGAACCTGCCTGCTGTTCGTCTCGCTCGGCTGGACCGGCGACGCCTACCAGGCGGTCGCGCTCTGCGTCGGCGCCATGGTCTGCATCGCCGCTTCGAACGCCGGCAACACGTCGCAGGACCTGAAGACCGGTTACATCGTCGGCGCGACACCGAAGTTCCAGCAGTGGGGCTTGATCATCGGCGTCATCGTCTCGGTCTTCGCGGTCGGCGGCACCATCATGCTGATCGACCACGCCCAGGTCGCCGACGCCCTGGTGCCCGGCCACGCCATCGGCTCCTCGGACTATCCGGCGCCGCAGGCGAATCTGATGGCGACGATCATCCGCGGCCTGCTGGCGCAGGACCTGCCGTGGGGCCTGGTCTTCGCCGGCATGGCGATCGCGGTGGTGATCGAGCTCTGCGGCATCAAGTCGCTGTCGTTCGCCGTCGGCCTCTACCTGCCGCTGTCGACCACCATGCCGATCGCCATCGGCGGCTTTCTGCGCGGCCTGATGGACCGCAAGTCCGGCAATCCCCACGAGGAGTCCGAGATCACCTCCGGCATGCTCTACGCCACCGGGCTGGTGGCCGGCGGCGCGCTCACCGGGGTGCTGATCGCTGGCCTTCAGGGCGTGCGCACCGGACCGCAACGGAGTCTCGCCCAGGACATCCTCGACAAGGTCGGAGTCCACGGCTGGGAGAGCTACGGCGCAACGGCCGACATCATCGGCATCGTGATGTTCGCCGGCCTCTGCGCCCTGCTGCTCTCGGCCGCGCGCAAGAAGCTCGCCTGAGGCAGCGCTCCTCTCACCAGGGGTCTTACCCGGCCGGCTCACCTCAGGTGAGCCGGCCGTTCGTTTCTAGGGCGTCGGCCGTTCGCTCTCCTCGACCTCGACGCCGCGCAGGGCGAAGCTGCGCTTGCGGAACCACCAGATGCCGACGAGATCGACCGCCGGCTTCCACAGGAAGGCGACGAAGCCGTAGCTCGACTTGCCCCCCAGCCGCGGGCGGTGGTTCACCGGCCGTTCGGCCAGCCGGAAGCCGCCGGCCTTGGCGAGCGCCGGCATGAACGAGTAGAGCGTCTTCAACGGCAGCAGGACGGGGACAACCTCGCGGCGGAAGATCTTGAGCGCGCAACCGCTGTCCTGCATCCGGTCGTCGAGCAGGCGGCCGCGGATGGCGTTGGCGAACTTCGACATAGCGCGCCGCAGGAAGGAGTCACGCCGGCCGGCGCGGATCCCCACCACCATGTCAGCAGAATCCAGCAGCGCCGCGAGTGCAGGGATATCCGCCGGGTCGTTCTGTCCGTCGCCGTCCATCGTGACCACGAATCGCCCACGGGCGCGATGCATGCCGGCGGAGAGGGCCGCAGCCTGACCGCGGTTCCTCGGCAAACGGAGATAGCGATGGTTCGCGTGCGTTTCGGACGCCTGGCGGAGGATCTCTCCGGTCGCGTCGCGGCTGCCGTCGTCGACCATCAGCAGCTCCCAGGGCTCCCCCAGGGACCCCATCGCTTGCCCGATCTCGGCGATCAGCACGGCGGCGGTCTCGGCCTCGTTGTAGAACGGGACGACGACGGAGTAGATCGGCTCGGCTGCTGCGCGCAGGTTGCTCACTGCGACAGTCTAGCGACTCCGCCGACGGCGGGCGGCAGGAGCTCGGCCGGCAGGGGCGTGGCGAGCAGCTCCTCGAACAGGCTCGGCGGCACGCCGGCGGGGACGCCCTCGCCTTGCGGGCACGGTCCGAAGACGAAGAAGTCGCGACCGCCCTCGTGCATCGGCCGGCCGGCGGCGGCGAGCAGCCTCTGGACCCCCCGGTAGTGCCGCCGGACGACGAAGGCGCGCGGTGTCGTGCAGTCGAGAATGGCCCCGGCCAGCCAGGCAGGAGAGCGCAGCGCCTCGGCGTCGCCGACCAGGCGCGAAAATCGCCGCAGGATGTAGTTGCTGCGCAGATGAACGCCGTCGATCGACTCGACGACCAGCGGGCGGTCGAGATAGAAGGGGAGCGAGGCCGGGAAGGACTCGACCGCGACGACCTCGATGCCGGCGGTGTAGTCGCGCCGGATCTCTCGCGCCAGATCGCGCGCCGAGCTGCGCTCCGCGAGGGCGTCGGTGAGTGGCGCCGAGAGCAGAAGCAACGCCGCCGGCGGCAGGGTCAAGGCACCGAAGGCGCGCGGCAGCGAGCGGCTGGAGAGCATTGCGGTGACGCCAGCCGCCGCCCAGGCGGCGCCGAGAGCGACAGCGACTCGGGCGACCGTAGCGGGGGAGGCGCCGTCGATCCTGCCCAGAATTTTCGGCGCCACCCCGAGGCCAAGAGCCAGGATCGCGAAGCCCAGTGTCGCCCAGATCGCTCCCGCGAGCCGGACCCCCGGAAGCCGAGCGCCGCGCGGAGTCGCGACCCACAGGCCGATCGACAGCAGGACGACCGCCGGCACCAGCGGCAGGATGTAGTGCACCCGCTTCGAGTGCATCAGCGAGAAGAGCACGTACGGCAGCACGAGCCAGAGGAGCAGGAAGCGCAGCTCGGGCCGCCGCGTGCGCCAGCCGGCGACGACCGCCCGCCAGCCGGCGAACGGCACCACCGACCAAGGCAGGGCGCCGAGGAGCGCCACCGGCAGGTAGAACCAGAACGGCGCGTCGCGCTTGAGCTCGTTGCTGGTCAGGCGGCTCCAGGTCTCGGTCACCAGGGCGTAGCGCAGGAAGTCAGGGTCGGCCCGGCTGACGATCCAGAGCCACGGAATGACGACGGCGAACAGCGCGAGCGGCGCGCCGTGCTCGACCAGACGCCGCGCGCGCCGCCGCCAGAGCGCCCAGGGGAGAACCGCCACGAGCGGCACCAGCAGCGCTACCGGCCCCTTGGTGAGGACGCCGAGGCCCATGGCCAGCCAGGCCACTGCGCTCCAGAAGCGGAAGGGCGCGCGCCGGGCGGAAAGCGGCGCCGGTTCGTACTCGACGGCGAGATAGAACGCCGCGGCCGCGACCCCGATCCACAGCGTCAGCATGGCGTCGAAGATCACGATCTGGGAGTAGAGGATCGGCAGCGGTGCCGCCGCCAGGGCGATCCCCGCGAGGGCGCCGGCCCGGTCGCCCCACCAGCGGCGGGCGAGCGCCGCGGTGACGCAGGCGAGGGCCAGCGTGCACAGCGCCCCCGGCAGGCGCGCGGCGAGCTCCGTGGGACCGTGCAGCTTCATCGTCAGCCCGCCGGCCGCGAAGTAGAGGAACGGCTTGTCGAGGAAGAGAAGGCTGTTCAACCGCGGCGCGAAGTAGTCGCCGGAGACGCTCATCTCGCGCATCACTTCGGCGTTGCGCCCTTCGTCGGGCTCGAACAGCGCCCGGCTGCCGAGCTGGAAGGCGATGGCGCAAAGGACGAGGAGTGCCCAGACGGCGAGGAAGAGGCTCTGCCTCGTGGTCAGGCGCGAGCTCGGACGAAAGGCGTCAGCCACGGTGGCGAAACGATAGCGCAAAGGATGGTGTCGACCCGCCGCCTGCAACCCGACTTGGCGGACAATTTCTGTAGACTGCCGGCCGGCCGATGAAGCTCGCCCTCCTCGTCTCCGGCGCCTCCGGAATGCTCCTGCCGCGCCATCTCCTCGCGGCCCTGACGCGCCGCGCCGACGTCACGCGCGTGCACCTGGTGGTCTCGAAGGGGGCGAGCCAGGTGCTCTTCCACGAGCTCGGTCGCGACTCGACCGGCGCCGGAGCGTTGGTCGAGGCGGCGGGCCTCGCCGCCGACGCGCGCGAGAAGATCGTCATCCACCGCGACAACGAGCTCGACGCGCCGATCTCGTCCGGCTCGTACCGGCTGGCGGGAACACTCGTGCTGCCCTGCAGCTCGGGGACTCTGGGCGCCCTCGCCACCGGTTCCGCGACGACGCTGCTGCACCGCGCCGGCGCGGTGGCGCTCAAGGAGCGCTGGCCGCTGGTGCTGGGCTTCCGCGAGACGCCGCTCAACCTGGTGCAGGTCGAGAACCTGCGCACGCTGGTCTGGGCGGGCGCGATCGTCGCGCCGCCCATCCCCGCCTTCTATCTCGGCGGCGAAACTCTCGAGCAGTTCCTCGACGCCTACGCCCAACGCCTCATGGACCACCTCGGGCTGACGGGGGGCGACCCGGCGCTGCGCTGGGACGGCGGCAGGAGGGAGCAGCCATGACGCGGTCGGCGATGCGACGCGCCGGCTGCGTCTTCTCCCCGCTCTTCGGGCTGCCGCTCGCCGGTCTCGCCTGGCTCCTCCTGCTGGCCGCGAACTAGGTCACGGCACCACCGCCGACCAGCCGGCGCTCACACCGCCCTCGAAGCCGTGCAGGAAGACGTGGTTGGGATCGACCACGCCGGAGGCGCCGGCGTTGTTGCCCGGGTTGGGCGTCGTCGGGCCGAAGTCGTTGGCCGAGTCGTTGGTGTCGTCGTTCGGAGTGGTGCATTCGAGCGTCCCCGAGCCGCCGGCGATCGACAGGCTCCGCTGCTCGGCGTCGCCGGGGGTGATGCCGACTCCAGCGTCGAACGGCGTGCCGATGGTCGCATCCGGCAGCGCCGAGTAGTTCCCCCAGCCGAAGCAGTCGATCGGGCTCACCCCGGGCTCGAAACAGAGCTTGCCGCCGACCGGCAGGATGCTCGCCGGCATGCGCAGGTCGGCGGTGAGACCGAAGAGCGTCTCGGCGCTGCTCGTGGCGATGAGCACACGATCCTGGCTGTTGCCGCTGGCGACAGCGCCCGGAAAGACCACCGGCGTGCCGATGGCTGCGCCCGTCGCATCGAAGAAGCCGACGTCGTGGCCGCCGAGCTGGTTCTGCCCGGCGATGCACATCTGCAGGACGACGTACTGCGCATCCGGATGCGTCGCGTCGCCGGCATAGACCTGCACGATGCGCACGAGGTGAAAGGTTGCCGCAGCCGGCGCCGCGACGAGGACGAGGCCGGCGGCGCCGAGCGCCGCAAAGAGGTTCCGCTTTCCCATGAGTGACTCCCCCGAAGTTCGGCGGAGTCTAGCCCGGGAGCGGTCCGACCGGGTGTGAAGGACCCAACCGGCGCCTGGCGACCAGCGCGGCGGCTCCGCCCAGGCACGGGCGTACAATCGGGCCCGAAAACCCCCCGCACGCGGAGACAGGCTGCCCATGACCCCCCGGCATCGCTCCCTACTCCTGCCGACCCTTGCGGCCTTGGCCGCCTTCGCGGTCGCCCCGACGCTCGCCCAACCGGCCTACTTGGTGGCCGATCTGGGCGACACCGTCCCGTACGGCTACGACATCTACTCCGGCCCGCTGTCGGAGCACCTGGAAGTCGCCGGCAAGTTCTATTTCTTCGCCGACGACGGCATCCACGGGCGCGAGCTCTGGCGGAGCGACGGCACCGCCCTCGGGACCTTTCTCATTCGGGATCTCTGTCCGGGCACCTGCGGCTCACGCTTCCCGAACTGGAGCGACATGGCGCCTCTGGGCGATCAGGTTGTCTTCGTTGCCGACGACGGCGTGCACGGTCTCGAGCTCTGGGTCACCGACGGCACTGCCGTCGGCACGCACCTCGTGGCGGATCTCCAGCCGGGCTACGCCTCCTCGTTCATTCAGGCGCTGACCGCCGCCGCCGACCAGGTCTTCTTCACCGCCTTTCGGGATGAAGTGAACACCGCCTTGTGGCGAACGGACGGAACTGCCAAAGGAACCTATCCCATCACCCCGCCGGGACCAGGGGGGGATTTCGCTCCGACCTCGATTCACCCCGGACCCGGATTCCTCTATCTCTGCAACGCCAATTGGGCGGGGCAATCGGGACTCTGGCGGAGTGACGGGTCGCCGGCCGGCACGACCTTCGTCGCCGCCGTCGACTGCTGGCAGAACTCGATCGGCAAGCGCGGCACGATGGCGGTCGGCCCGACCGGAGTGCTCTATTTCCAGGGCTCCCCACCCGCCTCCAACGACGAAGAGCTCTGGCGCTCGGACGGCACGGCCGCGGGCACCTGGCGAGTCAAGGACATTGTGCCGGGGGCCGAGGGCTCCTGGCCGATCGGCCTTTCCTGGCTCGGATCGGACCTTCTGTTCATCGCAAGCGGCGCGGGGAGCTTCGGCGAGCTCTGGCGCAGCGATGGGACCGAGGCGGGCACGGTGGTGATTCCGCTTCCAGACGAGGCCTACCCGTTCTCCGGATGGGGGGGAAGTTGGACCATCGCCGGCGGTCGCTATTTCTTCGCCGCGACCGACCCGGCGCACGGCGTCGAGCCGTGGGTCTACGATGGCCTCACGGCCGCGCGAGTCGCCGACCTCGTGCCCGGCCCCGACTCGTCGATCGTCGCCGCGTTTCCAGAGTACTTCGTGCCGTTCTTCGAGGCTTTCGGCTCGGATGCGCTGTTCACCGCCACCGACGGCGTCTTCGGCACGGAGCTCTGGCGCACCGACGGTACCGAAGCGGGGACGGTGCGCGTCTCCGACATCGCCTCGGGGCCAGCAAGCCTGCACCTCCCGATCTTCTGGGGGGGCATCGTGTCGTCCCTCGGCGGCAGGCCGATGGTCGTCGAGCACCAGGCGACGACGGGCGAGCGTCTCTGGCGGCTGAGCGCTTCCGGGGCGACGATGGAGCTGGTCGATGTCCTGGACTCGCAGACTCCGTTGTTCGAGCGCGTCGGATCGGATCGCCTTTCGCTGTTCGAAGCCCAGCGCGGACACGACTGTTTCGAGGGTGTCGGCGCGCGCCTTTTCTTCGAGCGCCGGCGGGCGGGCGAGCAGCAGATCGACCTCTACCGAACGGACGGCGCGCTCTCGCTCCCCGAGGAGCTGTTGCACGCCCTGCCGTGGAGTGACGAGAGCGCGTGCGGTAGCCAGGCGGATCGGCTGCTCTACCCGCGGGCGCTCGGTCCGACTCCCGGTGGCGATACGGAACTCGTGGCGATCCACGCGCTTTCGAATGCCACGGAAGTGCTCCTGCCTTCGGGCGCCTTGCCGACCACCTGGCCGCCCTTCCTGGAGCGCGCCGGCAGCCAGGCCTTCGGGACGTCCTTCTCCCTCTATGAGACCGACGGCACGACTGCCGGGACGGCGCTCCTCGCCTCCGAGATGGAGGAGTTCGGCGGCCGCCTCGACCTCTTCCTCGGCGAGATCGTCGAAGTGGGAAATGCGCTCCGCATGACCGACGCCGCGGAACCGACCGGTGCTCGCGTCCTCCTGCAGGATGACGGCGCCGGGACCTTCCCCGAGTCCGATCTCGCGCCCCTCGGGCCGACGCTGGTCTTCGTGGGAACCGATCCGGCCCACGGCAGCGAGATCTGGGTTTCCGACGGCACGCCAGAGGGAACCTCGCTCCTGGTCGACTCGATTCCCGGAGCCGATTCTCTCCTCCAGCGCGGCTTCCCCGCCGATCGCTTCTGGGAGATTCATGAGCCCCGACTCCTGGGAGCCGATACCTTCGCCGTTTTGGCGGGGCGGAGCGCGACTGCGGGCGAGGAACTCTGGGTCACCGACGGCACCGCGCTCGGCACCGGCCTGCTCAAGGACATCTATCCCGGCGATTACCCCTCGACGCCGCGGCAGTTCACCCGTCTGGGCAACCGCGTCGTCTTCTCCGCCGAGGACGAGGAGCACGGGCTCGAGCTCTGGGTGACCGATGGGACCTATCCCGGGACGGTGCTGCTCAAGGATGTCGCGCCGGGTGTTGCCTCTTCCGTTCCCGACGACCTCGTCGTCCGTGACGGCGCGCTCTACTTCTCCGCCTGGTCGCCCAGCTACGGCAGAGAGGCGTGGAAGAGCGACGGCACGCCGGCCGGCACGGTGCGGATTTCCGACGTCGCGCCCGGGCCGCTCTCCTCCTCGCCGCAGCGGTTCGCCCGCGCCGGCAATCGCCTCTACTTCTCCGCCACCGACCAGATTCACGGCTTCGAGCTCTGGGCGATCTCCGACGACGGCTCGATCCCGCTCTTCCTCGACGGCTTCGAGTCGAGCGATGCGCTGCGCTGGTCACTGACCCTTCCTTAGCGGACCTTTTCAGGGGACACCCTGAAGGGTGTCCCCGAGGCGCTGCCGGGGCTTGACAGCGGCAAACCAATGTTCCTAGACTTAACGCCGTTAAGTTTCGGAGAACTGTTCATGGGAATGAAGGAACGCCGCGAGCGCGAGAAGGAAGAGGTCAGGGCGAAGATCCTCGACGCGGCGCGCGAGCTCTTCGTCGCCGAGGGGTACGAGGCGGTAACGATGAGGAAGATCGCCGCGGCGATCGAGTACTCGCCGACCGCCATCTACCTCCACTTCCGCGACAAGAAGGCGGTCATCAACGCCCTCTGCGACACCGATTTCCTCGAGCTCGCGACCCGCTTCCGCAAGATTGCCGAGGTCGCCGACCCGATCGCGCGCCTGCGGGCCGCCGGCTTCGCCTACGCCGACTTCGCGCTGAGCCACCCCAACCACTACCGGCTCATGTTCATGACGCCGCATCCGCCGCACTCCCCCGACGAGAGCGTGATCGAGGTCGGCAACCGCGACGAAGACGCCTACGCCTTCGTGCTGTGGACCGTGGGCGAGGCGATCGGCAAAGGGCTCCTGCGTCCCGAGTTGGACGACGCCGAGCTCGTCGCCCAGATCGTCTGGGCGGCGATCCACGGTTGGGTCTCGCTGCGAATGACCAAGTGCAACGAGCCCTGGGTGGACTGGCGGCCGCAGAAGCGCTCGATCGAGGCGGTCGTCGATGTTTCGATTCGCGGCATCCTGCGCCAGCAGCCGGCACCGGCGCCGGCTGCAGCGGCGCGCGCGCGGAAGAAGAAGGCCTGAGCCGTGCCGAATCTCGCGCTCAAGAACCTGCTGCACGACAAGCTGCGCTCGGCGATGACCATCGCCGGCGTCGCCTTCGCCGTCACCCTGGTGTTCGTCCAGGTCGGCCTCTTCATGGGCATCCTCGACAACGCCTCGGTCACCATCGACCATCTCCAGGCCGATCTCTGGGTCACTTCGCGCAACACCCCGAACGTCGACTTCGCCCACGGCTTTCCGCAGGGCCTCGTGCAGCGCGTGCGCTCGGTGCCCGGAGTCGAACGCGCCGACAACCTCCTGGTGCAGTTCCTCAACCTGACCCTGCCCAACGGCGCCGAAGAGGGGATGCTGGTCTACGGCCTGGAGGACTTCCGGCACTGGGGGATGCCCTGGAACGTCGAGTCCGGCAATCTCGAGGACCTGCGCCGCGGCGCCTACATGTTCCTCGACGCCTCGGCCGAGCGCCGCTTCGGCAAGTTCGCGGTCGGCGACTACCGCGAGGTCATGGGCCGGCGGGTGAAGATCATCGGCCGCAGCCGGGAGGCCGTCTCGTTCACCACCTCGCCGATCGCCTTTCTCACCTACGACCTGGTGCAGGAGCTCTCGGGCGGCCGGATGGACGGCCGCACGACGTACATCCTGGTGAAGCTCGAACCCGGCGCCGACGCCGGAGCGGTCGCCACCGAGCTCCGCCGCCGCCTGCCGCACAACGACGTCTACACCAAGGCCGACTGGGCGAAGCGTTCGCGCAACTACTGGGTGGCCTCGACCGGTATCGGCCTCAACATGTATCTCACCGTCTTTCTCGGCTGCCTGGTCGGCGTCGTGGTCGTGACCCAGACGCTCTACACCTCGACCATGGAGCACATCAAGGAGTTCGGCACCGTCAAGGCGATCGGCGGCTCGAACGCCGACATCTACCGCATCCTCGGGGCGCAGGCAGTCATCGCCGCGGTGATCGGCTTCCTCGCCGGCCGGCTGATGGCCTACGCCCTCGCACCGGCGATGGCGAGCATCCGCCTCAAGCTGATGATCTCCAACGAATTCGCCGCCATCGTCTTCGTCGGCACGCTGGTGCTCTGCCTCGTCGCCGCGCTGGTCTCCTTCCGCAAGGTCGCCAAGATCGACCCTGCGCTCGTCTTCCGCGGCTGACCGGAGCCCCGAATGCAGATCGTGCACGCCAGCGAAGCGACCGCCCCCGCTGCCCCCCGCAGCGTCCTCGAAGCGACCGCCGTGACCAAAGTCTTCCGCGAGGGGCGCGAGGAGGTCTCGGTGCTGAACGGCGTCGACATCGCTCTTGCCGCCGGCGAGATCGTTGCGCTCGAGGGTCCGTCGGGCTCCGGCAAGACGACTTTCCTGTCGATTCTCGGCTGCATCCTCACTCCGACCTCCGGCCGGGTGGTGGTCGACGGCGAGGAGATCGACGCCCGCCGGCCGGACCGCCTGCCGGCGATCCGCAAGCGCTCGATCGGCTTCATTTTTCAGCAGTACAACCTGTTCCCGGCCCTGACCGCGCTCGAGAACGTCGAGTATGCGCTCAACATCAAAGGCGTGAAGGGTCGCGCGGCGCGCGACCAGGCCGAGGAGGCGCTCGCCGCGGTCGATCTCGTGGACCGGCGGCGCTTTCTGCCGCGCGACCTCTCGGGCGGGCAGAAACAGCGCGTGGCGATCGCCCGCGCGCTCGCCGGCCGGCCCGCGGTGCTCCTCGCCGACGAGCCGACGGCGAATCTCGACTCCGCCGTCGGGGCGCAGATCCTCGAGCTCTTCCGCGCCCTCGCGAAGCGCGAGAACCGCGGTCTCCTCATCGTCACCCACGACCCCAACGTGCGCACCATCGCCGACCGGGTGGTGAAGATCCGCGACGGCCGCATCGTCCAGGAGGCCGCCCCCGCGTCGCTGGCCAACCGCGTCACGACACGCCACAAGAGCCGCAAGACCCCCAAGGAGAAGGCCTCATGAAGCGCTTCGTTTCCCGACCCGTGCTGTTCATCGCAGGACTCGTCGCCGTCGGCCTCTTCGTCCTGCAGATGCGGGGCCTCTCGGCCGACGCGGTGCTTCCCGCTGCGTCCGAGGCACGCTCCGAAGCCACCACAGCCCCTCTGTCCGGGGTCGCCGCGGAGCGCGTGGCGGCCGAAGGCCGGCTGACGACCTATCCCGGCGCCGAAGTGCTCGTCGGCAGCGAGGTCGCGGGCACGATCGTCGCCCTGCCGGTCGCCGAGAAGCAGCACGTCCGCAAGGGCCAGGTGATCGCCGAATTGCGCGCCGACGACCTGCGCGCCCAGCTCGCCGAGGCCGCGGCGCGGGTGGTGGAGAGCGAGGCCGAGATCCGTCTCGCCGAGGCCGAGCGCGACCGCGCGGAGAGCCTGTACGTCCAGAAGGTCGACACGGCGTCGCGGCGCGACAAGGCGGTGCGCGACCTCGAGGTCGCGAACGCGCGTCGCACGACCGCCCTCGCCGCTGTCACCCGCCTCGAAGCGGAGATCGCCAAGCGCCGGATCGTCGCGCCGATCGACGGCGTGGTCATCGTGCGGCACGTCGACGCCGGCGAGGCGATCGAAGCGCGCGCCGGCATCGTCACCATCGCCGATCTCTCGCGGGTGCGGATCGAGGCCGAGGTCGACGAGTTCGATGCCGGGAAGCTCCTCGTCGGTTCGACGGTCGCGATCGCCGCCGAAGGTTACGGCGGCCGCCGCTGGCGCGGCACGGTGGAGGAGATTCCCGACAGCGTCCAGGGCCGCCGGCTGAAGCCGCAGGACCCGGGAAAGCCGGCCGACACGCGGGTCCTGCTGGTCAAGATCCGCCTCGACGAGGCGACGCCGCTCAAGCTCGGTCAGCGGGTCGAGGTCGAAATAGGCGGGTAGGGGGTACCTCTGCAACTCGACAGCTGTCGAGTTGCTCGCTTACCAGACTTCGCACTTGTTCGGCGGGTTCATCGGCGTCCCCGGCGCGCAGGAGAAGGCGCCGGCGAAACCGGGGTGGTTCACCATCGGTCCCATGACCCGGAACTTGGCGGGCGAGTGCGGGTCGGTCTGCACCTGCAGGCGCTCGGCCTCCGGCGTCGCCTTGGAGCACCAGACCTGGGCCGCGGCGACGAAGAACAGCTGGTCCTCGGTCAGTCCCGCGACCGTCGGCCCGGGGCCGCGCTCCTTCTGCCGCGACTGCAGAACCTCCCACGCCTGCTTCAGGCCGCCGTTGTCGGCGATGTTCTCGCCCAGCGTCAACTTGCCGTTGACATGCACGCCGGGCGCGACCTCGAAGGCGCTGTACTGCTTGTCGATGCAGGCGGTGCGCTCCTCGAAGCCCTTCACCGAAGCCGGCGTCCACCAGTCGGTCATGACGCCCTTGGAGTCGAACTTGCTCCCCTGATCGTCGAAGCCGTGGGTGAGCTCGTGGCCGATGACGAAGCCCATGCCGCCCAGGTTCATCGCCACCGGATAGTCCTTGTGGAAGAACGGCGGCTGCAGGATGCCGGCGGGATAGGTGAAGGCGTTCTGCAGTGGGTTGTAGCTCGCGTTCACGGTCTGGGCGTTCATCCCCCACTCCTTGCGGTCGACCGGCTTGCCGACCTGGGCGAGCTGGCGCGAGGCCTCGAACCCGCGCGCCGCGACGGCGTTGGCGAAGTGGCTCGCCCGCGTGATGGTGAGCTTCGAGTAGTCGCGCCACTTCTCCGGAAAGCCGATCTTCCAGTCGAGCGTGCCCTTCTCGACCGCGCGCTGGCGCGTCGCGTCGTCCATCCAGGCGAGCGCCGGCAGCGAGCCGGCGAAGGCGTCGGCGATGCCGTGGATCATGCCGAGCGCGAGCTCCTTGGAGTTGCCGGCGAAGCGCTCCCTGACGTAGAGCTGGCCGATCGCCTCGCCCATCGCCTGCTCGGTCGCAGCGATGCAGCGCTTCCAGCGCGGCTGCGGCTCCTTCTGGCCGGCGAGGGTACGGCCCTGGAAATCGAAGTGCTGCTGGTAGACCTTGTCCGGCAGGAGTCCGGCGGTCGCCGACAGCAGCTGGTAGCGCAGGTAGGCCTTGAGGGTCGCGAGCGACGCCTTGCCGATCTCCTGCGAGAGCGCCGGGAAGAACTCCGGGGTCTGGACGTTGATGGCGGCGAGGTCCGGCTGGCCGAAGGCGGTGAAGAAGCGTTCCCAGGGGAGCTTCGGCGTGAGCTTCTCGAGCCCGGCGGCGTCGAGGCGGTGGTGGAGCTTCTCGACCTGCCGCATCTCTTCGATCGGACGCGAGGCCTTGGCGAGGGCGGTTTCGAAGACGAGGATCGCGCCGGCCTGCTTCTTCGCCTCGGCCTCGGGCATCCCCGAGAGCGCCAGCATTTTCGTCATGTGCTGCACGTAGGTGGCGCGCAGCGCCTTCTTGTCGGCGGCCGCCGAGAGATAGTAGTCGCGCTCCGGCAGCCCGAGCCCGCCCTGGGAGAAGTGCGCCACGACGGTGTTCGGGTCCTTGAGATCGGCGAAGACCTCGGCGTTGAAGAACGGCGCCGCCTGCAGGCGCTGAATCTCGCCCGAGAGCGCGAACAGGTCGCTGCGGTCGCCGGCGGCGTCGATCTTCGCCAGCCAGGGCTGTACCGGAGCGAGCCCGGCGGCCTCGATTCCGGCCTCGTCCATGCAAGCGCCGTAGAAGTCGCCGACCTTCTGACGTTCCGGATCCCCCGCCGGGTTCTTCGCTGCGTCCTCGATCAGCCCGCGGAGCAGCTCGCGGTTGCGCTCGTGGATCACCGAGAACGACCGCACCCACTGGCGCTCGTCGGCCGGCAGCTCGACCTGGTCGAGCCAGCCGCCGCAGGCGAAGCGATAGAAGTCGCTGCACGGATCGGCCGTGCGATCGAGCGAGCGCTCGACCGAGAGGTCGATGTCCTCGATATTGAGGTTGGTCCCCGACGGCGCGTCGCCGGCCACCTTGGGGGCGGCGGCGAGGGCGGGGGCGGCGAGGACGAAGGCTGCCAGCAGGCAAGAAAACGAGCGCATAGAGATCTCCTTGGCTCATTCTACGTACGCCGAGGGCCCGGGTTCTGCCGTCCAAACGGGGAGGACGCATCGCCACAGGTAGACTGCACGGCCACGCACGACTGTCCGGAGGCAACAGCGATGAAGATCACGGTCCGCAACAACGGCTCGTTGAAAGTCGAAGGGGACGATATCCAGCTGGTCGACCAGGAGGGCCGGCCCTTCGGCCTCGGCGGGCGCACGCTGATCTCGCTCTGCCGCTGCGGGCGCTCGCAGAGCAAGCCGTTTTGCGACGGCTCGCACAATCAGGGCTTCGAATCGGTCTGCCCGGCGCGCGACCTGCCACCGCCGGCCGCGAAGCCCTAGCCGAGCGGCTGGCGCGCGGGGAAGCGAGCCCGGTTACTGGAAGATGCCGAACCCCGAGTGACCGAGCAGCCAGTAGAGCAGGATGAAAACCACGATGGCGCCGCAACCGCAGCCGCCGGTGAGCTTCTTCGCGCCCCAGCCTGCGGCGAGACCTCGGACCAATTTGCTCAATTTGTTTCTCCTTGCTCTAAATCGAGTCTGACCGAGGAGGCCCGGCGGCCGCAAGAAGCCCTGCGGACAGCGGCTCCCCAGTGGATCGGAGAACCTCCGACTTCGACCGCGATGAGCAGTGCGAGGCTCATGCCATGATTCGCCGATCGGAGGACTCCATGTCGACCCGCGCCCCCCACCTCGTCGCACTGACCACCGGCGCCGCTCTCGTCGCCTTGGCCGCCACGGCCGCCACACCGTCGGCCGAGTCGCCGCTGCTCGGCTTTTCGGCCGAGGCCAGCCGGGCCGAGCTCGAGCGCGAGAGTTCCTTCGATAGCCTGATCTCGAAGGCCGACCTGCGGACCTGGCTCGAGCATCTCGCGGCGCGGCCGCATCACGTCGGCTCCGAGTGGGGGCGCGCCAACGCCGAGTGGATGCGCGACCTCTTCGCGAGCTGGGGCTACGAAGCGCGGATCGAGAGCTTCGACGTCCTCTTCCCGACGCCGAGGCTGCGTGAGCTCGAATTGGTCGCCCCGACGCGCTTTCGCGCCCGTCTCGACGAGGGCTCGGTCGCCGCCGATCCGACTTCGTCGCAGAAGAAGGAGCAGTTGCCGGGCTACAACATCTACTCCGTCGACGGCGATGTCGAGGCGGAGCTGGTCTACGTCAACTACGGCCTGCCGGCCGACTACGAGGAGCTCGCCCTGCACGGCATCGACGTGCGCGGCAAGATCGTCCTGGCGCGCTACGGCGGCTCCTGGCGCGGCATCAAACCCAAGGTCGCGGCCGAGCACGGCGCGGTCGGCTGCCTGATCTTCTCCGACCCCTCGGGCGACGGCTACACCCAGGGCGATCCGTGGCCCAAGGGGGGCTGGCGTTCCCGCGAGTCGGTGCAGCGCGGATCGGTCGCCGACATGCCGCTCTACTCCGGCGATCCGCTCACCCCGGGCGTCGGAGCGACGAAGGAGGCGAAGCGCCTTCCCGTTGCCGAAGCCAGGACGCTCACCCGCATTCCCGTCCTGCCGATCTCCTACGGCGACGCCGAGCCGCTCCTGCGGGCCCTCGGCGGACCCATGACGCCGGAGGGCTGGCGCGGCGCGTTGCCGCTGCCCTATCGCTTCGGCCCCGGCCCGGCGCGCGTCCATCTGCGGCTGGAGTTCGACTGGAACCTGAAGCCGGTGCACGATGTCATCGCGGTGCTCCGGGGTGCCGAGCTCCCCGACGAGTGGATCGTGCGCGGCAATCATCACGACGCCTGGGTGAACGGGGCCTCCGATCCGGTCTCGGGAATGGTCTCGCTCCTGGCCGAGGCCAAGGCGATCGGCGCGCTCGCCAAGGCCGGCTTCCGCCCCCGGAGAACCCTGGTCTACGCCGCCTGGGACGGCGAAGAGCCGGGGCTCCTCGGTTCGACGGAGTGGGCCGAGACGCACGAGGCGGAGCTGCGAGAGAAGGCGGTTGCCTATCTCAACACCGACTCGGTTTCGCGCGGCCTCATGGGCGCCGCCGGATCCCACTCGCTGGAGCGCCTCGTGAACGAGGTCGGGCGGGCGGTCATCGACCCGGAGCGCTCGGTGCCGGTCCTCGAACGCGCGAAGGCCGCCGCGATCGCCCAAGGGGACGAGAAAGCGCGCGCGAAGCTGCGCGCCACAGCCGACCTGCGCATCGGCGCCCTGGGCTCGGGCTCGGACTTCACTCCGTTCCTGCAGCACGTCGGCGTCGCCGCCCTGAACGTCGACTTCGGCGGCGAGGAGCAGTACGGCCAGTACCACTCGATCTACGACTCGATCGCGCACTACGAGCGCTTCGGCGACCCTGGTTTCGACTACGTCGCCAAGGCGGCCGAGATGAATGGCCGTCTGACCCTGAGGCTCTCGGAGTCCGACGTGCTGCCGTTCACCCTCGACCGCACCGCCGCGGCGGTCGGCGAATACGCGACCGAGCTCCGCGAGCTCACCGCCGAGCTGCGCCGAGTCGCCGAAGAGCGCGAGCGCCTGCTCGCCGACGGCAGCCTGCTGCTCGCCGCCGACCCGCAACAGACCTTCGTCGCGCCGCCGGCGCTCGACCGCGTGCCGTTCCTGGAGTTCGCGCCGCTCGAGAACGCCGTGGCGCTGTTCGAGCGCGCGGCGGGGGCATTCGAGAAGGCGCGCACCGCCGCTGTCGAACGCGGACTCGATGCCGCGACGCGCGCCGAGCTCAACTCCTTCCTGCGCACCTTCGAGCGCCGCCTGACCACCGACGCCGGCCTCCCCGGCCGCCCCTGGTACCGCCACCAGATCTACGCCCCCGGTCAGTACACCGGCTACGGAGTCAAGACCCTGCCGGCGATCCGCGAAGCGATCGAGCAGCGCCACTGGGACGACGCCAACACCCAGATCCGGCAGGTGGCGAAGCTCCTCGACGACGCCCGCGCGGCGATCGACGGCATGGCGGCGAAGCTGAAGTCACCCAGCGCCTGAGGCGGAGTCTCTTGCGAGCGCTACTTCACCTGGTTCAGGCGTTCCGCCATCCGCGTCTGCCAGCCCGGTCCAGTGGCTTTCCAGCGCTCGATCAGGTCGGCTGGCAGGCGCAACGAGATGAGCTTGCGCGGGTTCGCAGAAACCGGTCGGCCACCCTTGTTGACCTTGGCGCGCAAGAGCATTGCGCTCGTGAGCTCCGGCAGCTCCTTGTACTCCTCCGACCGCACCACGTGCGCGTCGACCCGGGCGAGATCAGACTTCAAGGAACGGCGCGAGCTTGGCTTGTTCGCGTTCATTGGCTTTCCTCATGCTGAAGACGTGGCGATCCTCGCCGCGAGGGGTGTATCCAACGACGACCATCCTGCCGGCAAGCAGACCGAAGCAGAGAATTCTCGGCTCGCCGTAGTCCCGCCGCGAATCCTCGATCTCGACCGTCGTCCCGGCAAAGACATGAACCGCATCGGCTAAGTCGAGCCCGCGTTCCTCCAGCGTCCGCCTGCGCTTGGCCGGATCGAACGTCACTCGCACGATGTTATTGTAGCTACAACAACTAAAAGTAGCCAGCGCTCACCTTCCTCAAATCCCTCTGCCCGTCGAGTGAACCCGGGTCCGTCAGGTAGAGTTTTTCCCGTGAAGGGTCTGAATCACCTTGGCGTCGTCCTCGAGATGATCAAGTTCGAGCACACGCTGTTCGCGCTGCCGTTCGCGCTGATGGGGATGCTGCTCGCCGCCGGCGGCGTGCCGCAGGGGCGGATCGTGCTCTGGATCGTGGTGGCGATGATCGGGGCGCGGTCGGCGGCGATGGGGTGGAACCGGCTGGTCGACCGCGAGATCGATGCGGCCAACCCGCGTACTGCCAGCCGGGCGCTGCCTGCGGGGCTCGTCACGCCGGGCTTCGTCGCCTTCTTCGTCGTCGCGAGCCTGGCGCTGCTGCTTCTCGCCGCCTGGCGACTGAATCCGCTCTGTCTCAAGCTCTCGCCGCTCGCGATCTTGATCCTCCTCGGCTACAGCTACACCAAGCGCTTCACCTGGGCGGCGCACCTCGCCCTGGGTCTCGCCCTCGCCGGGGCGCCGCTCGGCGCCTGGATCGCGGTCACCGGGAGCTTCGCGCCGACGCCGTTCGTGCTCGCCGGGGTGGTGATCGCCTGGGTCGCCGGCTTCGACGTCCTTTACGCGCTGCAGGACGAGAGCTTCGATCGCGCGCGCGGCCTCGCCTCGATTCCGGCCCGCTTCGGGACCGTCGCGGCGCTGGCGATCTCGGTAGCGCTCCATCTCGTCGCCCTGGCGCTGCTGGCGTCGCTGCCGTTCGTCTACCCGCCGGGGCTGGGAATGGCCTACTGGATCGGTGTCGCCGGTTGCGCCCTGCTGCTCGCCTACCAGCACGCGATCGTCCGGCCGGGGGACCTCTCGCGCCTCGATGCCGCCTTCTTCACCGCCAACGGAGTGCTGGCGCTCTGGCTCCTCGCGGCCACCGCCGCCGACCTCGTTCTTCGATAAACTCGCCCGCGAGCGCGGACGCGATGAGCGAAGACCTGCATCTGCTCGGCCGCCTGGCGGTCCACTACAAACTGCTCACCGCCGAGCAGCTCGCCGAGACCACCCGCGCCCAGGCGCGGACCGCCGACCCGCGACCGCTGGGCGAGCTGTGGATCGATGCCGGCTGGATGACGCGCGCCCAGCTCGAGAAACTCCTCGCGGTGCAGCGCGAGGTGCTCGCCCGGCAGAGCGGGCAGGCGGCGGCGCCGCTCATCGCGCCCAAACCGGCGAGCTCGGCGGTCGATCTGGAGCAGACGGCGAGCGGCGAGATCTCGACCCGCGCCGGCAAGCGCATCGACCGGATTCTCGAATACGCCGTTTCGCAGCGCGCCAGCGACATCCACATCATGACCGGCGAACGGGTGCTGATGCGCCGCGACGGGCAGCTCGCCTTCGCCGGCGACGCCCCGCTCGAGCACGGCCAGATCGAACGGCTGGTCGCCGAAGTGCTCGATCCCCGCCTGCGGGAGATTCTCGACCGCGAGGGCCAGACCGACTTTTCGTGGACGATCTCCGGCCGGGCGCGCTTCCGCGGCAATGCCTATCGCCACCAGCACGGCTACGGGCTGGTGCTGCGCGCCATCGCGCTCGAGATCCCCACTCTCGCGGGCCTCGGCCTGCCCAACACCCTCGCCAAGGTGACCAATCACCATCAGGGGCTGGTGCTGCTCACCGGCCCGGCCGGCTGCGGCAAGTCGTCGACCCTCGCCGCCCTGGTGCGGCTGATCAACGAAGAGCGCCAGGATCACATCGTCAC
>JBGARM010000110.1:0-8738 GCA_044230215.1 Thermoanaerobaculia bacterium
CGAGAGGGGGCGTGCGCGCCGCGGCGATGCCGAGGCGGTCCGCTGCGGACACCGCGGGCGCGTCCGATGCGCTGGCCGCGAGCGCGCGCTCGGCCGCGCTCCTGACGAACGGATGCAGCGCGTTCCCGTCGCGGAACCGGACCTCGGTCTTCTGCGGATGGACGTTGACGTCCACGTCGAAAGGCAAAAGCTCGATAAATAGAAAAAGAGACGGAAACTCGTCGCTGCGCCATTCGTCGCGCACCGCGCGGTAGAAGGTCGCGAGGACCGCGCGATCCCGCACCAACCGGCGGTTCACGAAAACGAAGCTGCGCCGCGCCCCGCGCGAGGTCGCCGGCGAACCGACAAAACCGTGGGCAAACCGCTGCTCGGAACTCGCCAGCGGCGACCCGTCGGCATCTACCTTTACCAGCAGCTTTTCAAAGGCCTCCCCGAACACCTCGCCGATCCGGCGGCCCAAGGCGTCGTCTCCGGGTGGCTGCGCCGAAACGTCCAGGAGGACTCGCCCTTCGCTTCTCAAACGAAAAGAGACGTCAGGCCGGGCGAGAACGTAGCCCTCGACCACCTCGACGCAGCGCCGGAGCTCGGTTTCTCTCGACTTCAAGAACTTGCGCCTGGCGGGGACGTTGAAGAACAGCGAAGCGACGTCGATCGTCGTGCCCCGGGTCCGCGCGACCGGCTCGACGGCGAGGATCCGCCCGCCTTCGAGCAGCACGCGCGTGCCCTCCCCCGGGGCTGTCGCGGTGGTGAGCTCGACCTTGGCGACGGCGGCGATCGTCGCCAGCGCCTCGCCGCGGAAGCCCAGGGTAGCGACCTGCTCGAGGTCGGCCATCGAGGCGATCTTGCTGGTGGCATGGCGATCGAAGGCGAGGAGCGCGTCGTCGCGATCCATCCCGGTGCCGTCGTCGGCGATGCGGATGCGCTGCCGCCCGCCGCCCTCGAGATCGAGCTCGATCCGCGTCGCGCCGGCGTCGAGAGCGTTCTCGACCAGCTCCTTGACGACCGAGGCCGGCCGCTCCACCACCTCTCCGGCGGCGATCTGCGAAACGAGCCGGTCGGGCAGGATCTGAATGCGCGGCATGTTGCCGCGATTCTACTTCGCCGTCACCCCGCGCTCCCTGAGCGAGGCCTGGGCGGCGGCGAGGCGGGCGATGGGGATGCGGAACGGCGAGCAGGAGACGTAGTCGAGGCCGATCCGGTGGCAGAAAGCGATCGACTTCGGGTCGCCGCCGTGCTCGCCGCAGATGCCGATCTCCATGCCGGGCCGCGTCCGGCGGCCGAGCTCGACCGCCATCTTCATCAGCTTGCCGACTCCAGTTTCGTCGATCGACGCGAACGGGTTCTCGGGCAGGATCGACTTCGACAGGTACTCGAGGAGAAAGCCCTTCTCGGCGTCGTCGCGCGAGATGCCGAAGGTCATCTGCGTCAGGTCGTTGGTGCCGAAAGAGAAGAACTGGGCGAAGCGCGCCAGCTCGTCGGCGGTCAGCGCGGCGCGCGGGATCTCGATCATCGTGCCGAACTTGTAGCTCACCCGCCGGCCCTGCTCGGCCATCACCTTCTCGGCCTCCTGCTCGAGCGTCTGCTGCTGGACCTCGAGCTCGCGCCAGTGCCCGGCGAGCGGAATCATCACCTCGGGGTGCACGTCGATCCCCTCGCTCGCCGCCTGGCAGGCGGCCTCGAAGATCGCCCGCACCTGCATGCGGGTGAGCGCCGCCATGTGAATTCCCAGGCGCACGCCGCGCAGGCCCAACATCGGATTCGACTCCTGCAGGCGTTCGATCGCCGTCAGCACCTGGCGCCGCTCGGCGAGGGCGGCCGGATCGGCACCCGACTCCTCGAGCCTCTCCACCGCCATCGCGACTTCGAGGTGGCCGGGGAGAAACTCGTGCAGCGGCGGGTCGATCAGACGCACGATGACCGGCAGTCCGTCCATCGCCTTGAACAGTCCATAGAAGTCCCGGCGCTGGTGCTGCAGCAGGGTCGCGAGGCATTCGTCGACGACTTCGGGGTCGTCCTTGGCGAGGATCATCCGCTGCACGACCGGCATCCGCTCGGTCTCGAAGAACATGTGCTCGGTGCGGCAGAGACCGATGCCCTGCCCGCCGTATTCACGCGCCCGTTCCGCGTCGGCCGGATAGTCGGCGTTCGCCCAGATCTGCAGTCGGCGTTCGGTGTCGGCCCAAGACAAGAGCTTCAGTAAGTAGGGATCCTTGAGATCTGGCACGATCGTGGCGAGCTCGCCGGCGAAGACTTCTCCCGAGGTGCCGTCGATCGAGATCCAGTCGCCTTCAGCGAAGGACCGCGACGCCACCCGCATGGTGCGCGTCTCGAGGTCGATTTCGAGCTCCGCCACGCCCACCACCGCCGGCTTGCCGAACTGACGAGCGACGAGCGCCGCGTGGCTGGTGCGTCCTCCACGGCTCGTCAGCAGCCCTTTCGCGGCCAGCATGCCGTGCACGTCGTCCGGCTTCGTCTCCGGGCGAACCATGATGACCGGCCGATCGGAGTCCTTCGCCCAGCGCTCCGCGACGTCGGCATCGAACGCGATGACGCCCACGGCGGCGCCCGGCGAGACGTTCAACCCACTGGCGATTCGATCCCCAGCCAGCCTTGCCCTCTTTACCGAGCTCTTTTCCAGTTGCGGGTGGAGGAAGAAATCGACCTGATCCGGCGAGACGCGAAGGAGAGCCTGTTCGCGGGTGATCAGGCCCTCCTGCACCATGTCGACGGCGATGCGCACGGCGGCCTGCGCGGTGCGCTTGGCGTCCCGGGTCTGCAGCATCCAGAGCTTGCCGCGCTCGATGGTGAACTCGACATCCTGCATGTCGCGATAGTGACGCTCGAGCTTCGCGGCGATCGCCTCGAACTCGGCGTAGGCCGCCGGCATCTCCACCTTGAGCTGCTCGATCGGCTTGGTCATCCGGATGCCGGCGACGACATCCTCGCCCTGGGCGTTGGTGAGGTAGTCGCCCTCGATGCCCGGCGCCCCGGTGGCTCCGCTGCGCGTCATCGCGACGCCGGTTGCGGAGTCGTCGCCGAGGTTGCCGAAGACCATGGTGCAGATATTGACCGCGGTGCCGAGGTCGTGGGCGATATTCGCCGCGTTGCGATAGTCGACGGCGCGGCGGCCGTTCCAGCTGCGGAAGACCGCCTCCGTGGCGAGCCGGATCTGCTCGCGAGGGTCTTGCGGGAAGGGGCGCCCCGCCCGGCGTTCGATGATCGCCTGGAACTCGGCGGTGACCTGCCGCCAGTCGTCGGCGCCGAGATCCGAGTCGCTCTCGACCCCGGCGCGCCCCCGGGCCGCCGTCAACACCTCCTCGAACGGCTCGTCGGCGATCTCCATCACCACCGAGCCGAACATCTGCACCAGCCGGCGGTAGCTGTCGAAGGCGAAGCGCGCGTCGCCGGTGGCGCGCTCGAGGCCCGCTGCGACCGCGTCGTTGAGGCCGATGTTGAGCACCGTGTCCATCATGCCGGGCATCGAGAACTTCGCGCCTGAGCGGCATGACACGAGCAGCGGGTTCGCGGCGTCGCCGAAGCGCTTGCCGGTCGTTCTCTCGAGCCGGGCGAGGGCGGCGAGCATCTCGTCCCAGAGGCCGTCGGGCAGGGCTTCGCCACCCTCGAGGAAGGCGTTGCAACCGGCCGTCGTGACGGTGAACCCGGGCGGGACGGGCAGCCCCTGACGCGTCATGTCGGCGAGATTCGCGCCCTTGCCGCCGAGCAGGCCGCGGACCGCATCCCAGTTTCCGGCGACACGCTCGACCGCCGCCAGCTCGTCGAAACCGTAGACCCACCTGTTGCCCATCGCGCACTCTCCTCCGCGAAACCCCTCGAGCCGCCGTCCCGTTCCCTGAGCAACGATGCCGGGCATCCTATCGCTGAAGCGAAGCGAACTTTGACAGGCCAGGCCCCCGGCGGTGGCCATCCAAAGAGGTGGCTCGGACCTCCGGCGCAGCCCGCTCGCGGTCGGATTCCGGGCGGGTAAGATCCGCAGATGCCCCGGCGAGACGAGCACCTGGAGGCCGATCCGGCGGCCCGGCAGGCGGCGCCAGCCGCGATGCTCCGCATCGCCGGCTACGGAGCGGTGTGCGGCGTCCTGCTGGTCGCTCTGCGCTGGGCGGACTATCGCTGGCTGGTGCTCGAACACTCGATCGAGATCTGGGGGGGCCTGATCGCGGCGCTGTTTGCCGCCGTCGGCATCGCTCTGGGACTGCGGCTGACCCGCCGGCGGGTCCAAACCGTCTACGTGCCGGTCGAGGTGCCGGTCGCGGTCCCCGTCGCCCCCTCCCCCGCCGCGCCGTTCGCCGTCGACGGGCAGCGCCAGCGGGAGCTCGGGGTGACGGCGAGGGAGCTCGAGATCCTCGGCCTCATCGCCGACGGCCTGTCGAATCGCGAGATCGCCGAACGCCTCTTCGTCAGCGAGAACACCGTCAAGACCCATTCCAGCCGGCTGTTCGACAAGCTCGGAGCGAAGCGACGCACCCAGGCGGTGCAACTCGGCCAGGCGGAGGGCCTGCTGCCGGGCGCGGCGGTCACCCGAAAGCATGAAATCGGGCGAGAATCCCCCCGCAAGACGAAAAATCACTCGAACGGGTGACGACGGAGGGACTTCGAGGAGCCTATCGTCCGCCCCGAATCGCGGCACCGGAGCCGCGCATTCGACCGACACAGGAGAAGCGACTCATGTCGACGAAGCGCACGATCCTCACCTGGGGCCTGATCGCGGGCGTCGTCTCGATCAGCCTGATGCTCGCCACGATGCCGCTCGGCGAGCGCATCGGCTTCGAGCACAGCATGACGATCGGCTACACGGCGCTGGTGCTGTCGGCGCTGCTGATCTTCCCCGGAGTGCGCTCCTACCGGGACAACGTCGCCGGGGGCAGGATGAGTTTCGGCCGCGGCTTTCTCGTCGGCCTGGGCATCGCCCTGGTGGCGGCGGTCTGTTACGGCGTCATCTGGGCGATCGTCTACGCCAACTTCATGCCCGACTTCTGCGACAAGTGGGCCGCCTACACCCTCGACCAGGTCCGGTCTTCGGGCGGATCGGCCGAGCAAATCGCCGAAGCCACCGCCCAGGCGGAGCAGATGAAGCGCCTGATGCAGAATCCGCTGACCAACGCCGCCATGGCCATGCTCGAGCCGTTCCCGGTCGGCCTCCTCGCTTCACTGGTATCCGCCGGCATCCTGCGGAAGAAGTGAACGAAGAGACGCGCCCAGTCATCGCTTTCCACTTTCCGGAGGTTTCCATGCAACGAGTCACAGGAATCGGCGGCATCTTCTTCAAGGCGAAGGACCCAGTCGCGCTGCGCGCCTGGTACCAGAAGCATCTCGGCATCGACGTCCAGGATTGGGGCGGCGCGACCTTCCGCTGGGTCGATGCGGCGGGCCATCCGACACCGGGCACGACGGTCTGGAACATCGCCCCCGAAACGACCGACTACTACGCCCCGAGCACGGCGCCGTTCATGGTGAACTACCGCGTCGCCGATCTCACGGCGCTCCTCGCCGAGCTGCGCAAGGAGGGCTGCAACGTCGTCGACAAGAGCGGCGAGGACTCCGAATACGGCAAGTTCGGCTGGGTCATCGACCCGGAGGGCAACAAGGTCGAGCTGTGGGAACCTCCGGCGGGCGAATAGCGCAGCGACAACCACTCCGGACCGCAGTCTCGCCACTGCGGCCGCAACCTTCGAAAAGGACGCGACCGATGTCCATGCAACGTACGATTCTGACCTGGGGCCTCATCTCGGGCGCCATCTCGGGCGGCCTGATGCTCGTCACCATACCGTTCGCCGAGAAGGCGGGCTTCGAACGCGCCGAGATCTTCGGCTACGCCACGCTGGTGCTCTCGGCACTGATGATCTTCTTCGGCGTGCGCTCCTACCGCGAGAACGTCGCCGCCGGCACGCTCTCCTAAAAAGCAGGGGCTTCCTCGTCGGCGTCGGCATCGCCCTGATCGCGGCGCTCTGCTACGTCGCCGTCTGGATGTTCGTCTACTACACCTTCTTCCCCGACTTCTACGACAACTTCGCCGCCCACATACTCGACAAGGCCAAGCGCGACGGCGCTTCGGGCGAGAAGCTCGCCGCCATCGCCGCGCAGGCCGACGAGATCCGGCAGATCTCCGGCAAACCGCTGCTCGTCGTCGCCATGACCTTCGTCGAGTCCTTCCCCATCGGCCTCGTCGCTGCGGCGATCGCCGCCGGCATCCTGCGCCGCAGGTCGAAGACGCCACAGGCGGTGCAGGCCTCCTAGACGACGATCTGCGACAGATCGGCGAGCCAGCGGATCTCCGACTGAATCGACTGGAGCAGGGCGATGCGGTTCTGCTTCAGTCGCTCGTCGGGGTCCATGACCATCACGTCCTTGAAGAAAGTCTCCAGGGGTGCGGCGAGCCGAGCCACGCTGCGCAGTCCCGCAGCGAAGTCCCGATTGGTCCTCGCTTCCAGGATCTGGCTCTGCAACGCTCCGCTGGCCCTCCGGAGCGCGAGCTCCGCATCGAGCGAACAAAAAGCTTCGGTAAAGGTAAAGGCTTCACTTCCCTTGGTGATGTTGGCGATGCGTTTCGCTGCCTGAGCGACGGCGGCGAAGCCGGGTTCCTGGCGCACGTTCTGCAAGGCCGCCGTTCGCGCCGCGATGCCGCGGAAGTCCAGCAGGCCGCCGTCGGCACCCATCGCCGCAGCCACCTCGTCGTAGGCGAAACCGCGCTCGCCCAGCACATGCGTCAGCCGGTCGCGCAGGAACTCGACCAATTGACCGAACGCCTTGGTCGGCTCGAAGGGAACGTTCGGCGAAGGCACGGCAGCCTCGCTGCCCACGGCACCCTTTACTGGAAGCTTTTCCTGAAGGAGTCCGAAAGCGATTCCCAGAGCCGCTTCGAGGTCGACCTCCACTTCGCCTTCGAGCGCCAGGCGAACGACTCCGAGCGCGGCGCGCCGGAGTCCGAACGGATCTTTCGACCCGGTCGGGATCAGACCGAGGCCGAAGAAGCCGGCCAAGGTGTCGAGGCGATCGGCTAAAGCCGTGACCTGACCCACCGCGCCGCGCGGCAGGGAGTCCTTCGCCCCCGCCGGCCGGTACTGGTCGTAGATCGCCTGCCAGACCGCCTCCGGCGCCCCTTCGGCGCGCGCATACAGTCCGCCGACGACGCCCTGGAGATCGGTGAACTCCTTCACCATGTCGGTCGCGAGATCCACCTTGAGGAGCTCGGCGGCCGACCGCACCGCCGCAGCGTCGGCAACGCCCGCCGCCGACGCGATCGCCTCCGACAGCGCCACCAGCCGGGCGCTCTTCTCGGCGTAACTGCCGAGCTTCTCCTGGAAGGTGAGCTTGGCCAGCCCCTCCCGCCGGTCGGCGAGCGCCACGGCGCGATCCTTCTCGAAGAAGAACTTCGCATCGGCGAGCCGCGCCGCGACCACCCACTCGTTGCCCGCCCGCACCCGCCCCGCCGGATCGTCCGGCCGGTCCATGACGGTCAGGAAGACCGGCAGCAGCGCCCCGTCCTTCTCCACCGTCAGCGCGCTCTGATGGTCGCGCAGCGAGGTCGCCAGCACCTCGCGCGGCAGCGCGCACAAGTCAGCCGAGAAAGAGCCCTCCATCACCCCGGGGATCTCGCAGATCGCCGCCAGCTTGTCCAACAAGGCGGAGTCCTCGACCAGGACACCGCCGAGAGCGGCAGCACGCAAAGCCATCTTCTCGCGCAGCAGCCGCTTGCGCTCCGCCGGAAAGACGACGATGCCCAGCCGACCCAACGCCGCCAGATAGTCCTCGACCCCCTTTACCGGAAAGCTTTTCGGCGAAAGTGTCGCGTGCCCCGCGGACTCGCCACCCGCCTGAATCCCGAAGAGCTCGAAAGGAACCACTTTTCCTTCAAAGAGCGCCACGACGCCGTGGACAGGTCGAACCCACGGTCCGGTGCCAGCTCCCCAGCGCATGGTCTTCTGCCACGTCAGCGCGATCAGAATCTTGGGCAAAAGCTCGGACAATAGGGCAACTGTTTCGCGCCCGACGATCGCCTTCGTCGCCGCCAGATATTCGCCGCCGCCGGCCGCGCCGGCTCCGGCAGGTTGCGCGAGCTGCTCGGCGTAGGTGCGCAAGGTCTTGCCGATCTTTCCCTTGGCCGCCTCGACGACACGCAGATCGCCTTCCTGGACCTCGCACTTCTTGGCGAAAGCGGCGACGGCTGCCGTCGGCTTGCCCTCGGCGTCGAAGGCGTTCTTCACCGGCGGCCCCAGCACTTCCTCTTGCCGGTCTTTTTCTTTGCTCGGCAGTCCACGGAGGATGAGGACGAGTCGCCTGGGGGTGAAGGCCGAGTCCAGCGACTTGGGCGACAGACCGCGCGACATCAGCTCTTCGAAAAGGCGCGTGCCGAGCTCCTGTACCGCTCCCGGGAGCATTCGCGCCGGAATCTCTTCGGCGCGGATCTCGAGCAGGAGCTCGCCTGCTTGCGGCTGCTGGGCGCTATCCACGGGCCACCTCCGTCGCCGCTGCCGCCCCTTCCGGAGTCCCGTCCGGCCCCTTGGGCAGGAGCGGGAAGCCCAGGCGCTCGCGGCTCGCGAGGTACTCCTTGGCGCAGGCGATCGCCAGATCGCGCACCCGCTTCATCACGCCGACGCGCTCGGTGACCGACACGGCTCCCCTGGCGTCCAACAGGTTGAAGAGGTGCGAACACTTGAGCGCGCACTCGTAGGCCGGCAGCACGATCCCCGCGGCGAGGCAGCGCCGCGACTCGTTCTCGTAGC
>JBGARM010000111.1:0-8728 GCA_044230215.1 Thermoanaerobaculia bacterium
ACCATCGGCGTGGACAGCCGGCCTGGAATGGGCTCGACCTTCCGCGTCTCCGTGCCGCTGGAGATCCCGGCCGATGGCGTGGCGGGCGACGTGCCGTCCGCCGATGCCCCGCCCATCGACGCGGCCCCCGCCGGCGCGACGCCGGCGAGCGCCGCGAGCCGCGCACGCGCCGCCTGGAAGCGCGAGAAGACCTCGTCGAGCCGCTGGTCGTGCTCGTCCTGGGCGATCTCCGCTTCGAGCACCGCCAGGGCGTCGCCCTGGGTGGTAGCGAAGCGCGATCTCGCCGTGGCGTCGAGCAGCTCGAGCAGCTCGTGCGCCTCGGCCAGGGTGCGCTGCTCGCGGTCGGCGGCGTAGAGGTCGGCGAAAGTCCGCCGGACATCGCCCACCAGCTTCTGCTCCGCGACGACGACCTCGACGAGGGCCGCCTGGGTCTCCGCCGCGGCGACGGCTTCGAGCGCACCGCGCTTGCCGGGCCAGCGCACCGGCTGTACGACCTCGACCTCGACGGCGAGCGGCTGGTCCGAGGTCGAGGTGAGATCCGGCAGCGCGTTCCGCACCCAGAGCTCGAGCTCCGGATCGCCGCGCACGCCCGCTGCCGTCGCCAGCATCAGGGCCTCCTGGGCCTTCGCCCGCGCGGCGGCGAGCACCGGCGAATCGGTGCGCGCGGCGAGCTCGAGCGCCACGACGTCGATCGAGTCGGCGCCCCGCAGCGGACCCGCGCCCAGGGTCAGGGCGACGAGACCGAGCCGGCCGACCCGGAGGACATTGGCCAGGCGATGAGAAGGGGTGCTGCGTCCGACAATCCGCATCTTGCGCTCCTCGTCCATTGCCTCCGGTTACGACGGGAGAAAGCTCCCGCCGGACACACTACTCCCGGGAGGAGGGACTCAGATTCGCCAGACGGAGTGCAGGGTGAAGAGGCCGAGCGGATGGAGCTTCCCGGCGCGCGAGAATTCCGCCGGCGCGGCGCCATCGGCGACGTCGGCCGCGGCCGGCAGAGTCGCGAGAACGGCGGCGGGCAGCGGCTCGAGACCCGGCAGCACCGAGGCCGGCGCGGGCACGGCGACCGGCCGGCAGCAGTCCATCGGCGCCGCCATGCCGCCGGAGCCGGCTTCGTGGCAGGGTGCGGTCCGCGCGACCTTCGCCATCATCGGGCAGGCCCCGCGCATCTCGCACTGCGCGGCCGCCACCGGCCCGGCGACGAGCACCAGGAGGAGCGCGAGCAGCGCCAGACTGAGGGAGCGACGGAGCATCTTCACGAGCGGGATTGTATACCCCATCCCGGTGCTACTCTGCCACCCATGAGCCCAGCCCCTACGACCCCTTCCTCACCCACCCGGGTGGCCCTCGTCACCGGCGGCAGCCGCGGCATCGGCCGCGCTACCGCCGAAGCCCTGCTCGACCGCGGCTTCCAGGTCTTCTTCTGCGGACGCAGCCCCGACGTTCTTGCCGAGGCCCAACAGCAGCTCGCGGACCGCTATCCCGGCAAGGTCTTCTCGCGCCTGTGCGACGTGCGCAGCCAGAGCGCCGTCGAGGAGCTCGTCGCCTGGGTCGAGCAGGAAAGCGGACGACTCGACGTCCTGGTGAACAACGCCGGGCTCGGCCGCTTCGGTCCGATCGACGAGCTCTCCGGCGACGACTTCCGCGAGGTCATCGAGACCAACCTGCTCGGAGCTTTCTACGCCATTCACGCCGCCGCGCCGATCATGAAGCGCCAGGGCGAGGGCTGGATCTTCAACATCGCCTCGCTCGCCGCCAAGAACCCTTTCGCCGGCGGCTCGGCTTACAACGCCAGCAAGTTCGGCATGGTCGGGATGTCCGAGGCGGCGATGCTCGATCTGCGGCATTTCGGCATCCGCATCGCCGCGATCTGTCCGGGCAGCGTCGAGACCGATTTCGGCGCCGGCATGATGAAATCGGCCGGCGGCGCCGACTGGCGCCTCGCCCCCGAGGACATCGCCAAGGTGGTGACCGATCTGCTCGACTTTCCGGCCCGCGCCCTGCCGAGCCTGATCGAGATCCGCCCGACGCGCCCGCCGAAGAAGTAGCCGCTCGCGCGGCGATCAGGGCTCGACCGGGCTCCAGGCGCCGCTGCCGTCGCAGTCGAAGCCGTCGACGAAGAGCTCCGGCCCGCCGGCGCCGGTACGCCAGATCCGGTCGCAGGCGCGATAGACCGTCGTGGCGTTGCGCACCTCGCTGTAGACGGTGCGCAGCCCGTCGCCCGCGGCGAGCGTCCAGGCCGCGTCGTGGGCGAAGGCCTGCCAGGCCGACCAGGCCGCGCCGTCGTTGCTGAAGCGCATGTCGATCGCGGTCGCCGGACCGTAGACGTAGAGAGCGACCGTGCCCGAAGTCGTGGCGTGACTCTCGCCGTCGATGACCAGCGGATAGACGCTGTTGCGCATGCCGAAGAGCTGCGTCCAGTAGCGCGTGATCGCCGGATAGCTGCAGGTCTCGCCGGCGTCCGAGCAATCGCAGTCGCTGTTGCCGTCGTAGTCGACGTTGGCGAGATCACCGCTCTGGAAGTAGTAGCCGACCCCCTGTTCGCGGAAGCCGTCGGCGAGGATGTTGGCGCGATGCGCCGCGCTTCCCATCCACTGCGCCACGACCGCCGCCGGCGTCGTTGCGGTGCCGGCGATGTTCTCGGCGGCAGAGAAGTAGAAATACCCCGCCGCGATCATGCGCTCGAACGGGTCGAGCCCGGTCGAGAAGTCGCAGTGCGAGAAGTAGTCCTGCTCCGCCATCGAGGCGCTGTGCTCGTCGGCCAGCGCCCCGAGCACCGACACCAGCTTGAGCGGCGACAGCGGACAGGCGGCGAGCGTGCAGCCGGCGCGCTCCTGGTTGACCAGCTCGGCGACCTGCTCCTCGAACGTCGCCGCCGGTGCCGTCCGCGGCGCTCGCGGCGCCCGGACCGCGGATCGTGGCACCTCGGCGCCCGCAGCAGCGCCGGCGACCAGCCAGACGAAGGGACCCAACAAGCAAAGAAAGCGGCGCATGTCAGCCGGCGAGGTGTTTGGAGACCAGGCCTTCGAGGATCCGTTCGGGGGGGATGCCGCGCAAGCGCAGTGGCGAGGCGACGAGCAGCTCCTCGGCGAGCGCCAGCATTCGGCGGGCGAGCGCCGCTTCGGGCGGCGCCGCGCCGTCGGTTCCCAGGGCAGCCCGCCGGACCGCGGCGGCGGCAAACAGCCACGGCTGCTGCGCCCGCGGATCCTCGAATCCCAGCTCTTCCGTGCCGTCGCCGGTCGGGCCGCGCTTCTTCGCCGCTTCGAGCTCGGCCTTGGTGCGCTTGCCGACCGGATCGAGCCGCGCGGCAGCATCGAGCAGCCAGATCGCGCCGCCGCCAGCGGCGAAACGCTCGGCGCTGGCGCGGAAACCGATCGCCACCGCGGCGAGAAGCGCTTCGGACATCTCCGCCGGCGCGCCCAGGTAGACCGCGAGCGACCGGCTGCGCAGGGTGGGAGAGAGATCGAGCCGCGAGGGTGCGAGCAGGAAGAAATTGCGCGGCGAACGCTCGATCGGCTCTTCGATCGCCTTGAGCAGGGCGTCGGACGCCTCCGCCGAGAGGTTCGCGGCTTCGGCGACGACGAAGACCTGGCCGCGCGCCTCGTACGGCGAGAGCTGCGCCGAGCGCAGCATCTCCCGCGTCGCTTCGGCCGAGATCGAGGTCTTGAGGTCGCGCACCAGCCAGAAGAAGTCGGGATGGAAGGTCGTGGCTTCCCCGCCGGAGAGCTCGGGCAGGGTGATCCGGCGGCAATGGCGGCATTCGCCGCACGGGCGCTCGGCGGCGGAGCGCTCGCAGAGCAGGGCGCGGGCGAAGGCGATCGCCGCCGCGAAGCGCCCACTCTCCGCGCCGCCATGCAGGATGACGGACGGATAGAGGCGCCCCTCGACGGCGAGCGCGAGCGTGCGCTTCGTCCGGTCGACCTTCACCGCGCGAGCTCCTCCTCGAGCCCCAGGGCAGCGAGCGCCGCGAGCATCTGCTGCTCGGTCCGCCGCGGGTCGCCGGCGGAATCGATGATGCGAAACCGATTGGGCTCCGCCGCGGCGAGCTGGAGATAGCCGGCGCGGACACGCTCGTAGAAGGCCAGGCTCTCGACGTCCAGCCGGTCGGCGGTGTTGGCGCGGCGCCGGCTCTTCGACGCCCCGCGCCGGCGCGCATCCTCGGCCGGTAGATCGAAGAGCAGGGTGACGTCGGGCCGGCGCCCGCCGGTCGCCACCGCGTCGATGCGGTCGATGACCTCCTGGGCCACGCCGCGGCCGAAGCCCTGATAGGCGCGAGTCGAATCGGTGAAGCGGTCGCAGAGCACGTGTCGGCCGCGCCCGAGCTCGGGGTCGATTCTTTCGATCAGATGCTGACGCCGGCTGGCGAAGACCAGCAGGAGCTCGACGGTGCCGTCGATGCCGCCCCACCTGCGGTCGAGGAAAACCTCGCGGATCGCCTGCGCCAGCGGCGTGCCTCCCGGCTCGTGCGTCACCAGATGCGGCAGGCTGCGCGCCGCGAACCAGGCTGCGGCGGCGCGCAGGTGGGTCGACTTGCCGCTGCCGTCCAATCCTTCGAAGGTGATGAAACAGGCCACGAGGGAGAAATTAGCATGGCGCCCGCGTCGGGTAGACTGCGTTCCTCGCCAAAATCATGCACTCGATCGCCTCCCCACTGCTCTGGACGTCCTTTCTCACGATCTGCGGACTGCTGCTGATCCTGGACCTCGCGGTCTTGAACCGCGGCGCGAAGGTCATTTCGGCGAAGGCGGCGATTCGCAACACCCTCTTCTTCGTCTCGATGGGCGGCCTGTTCGCCGCCTACCTCGCCTGGGAGTTCGGCAGCGCGCCGGCGCTCGAGTTCGTCACCGGCTACCTGATCGAGTACGCGCTCTCGGTCGACAACCTGTTCGTCTTCCTGGTCATCTTCACCTACTTCGCGGTCCCCGCGGAGCACCAGCACCGGGTGCTCTTCTGGGGCATCCTCGGGGCGATCCTCCTGCGCGGCGTCTTCATCGTCGCCGGCGCGGCCCTGCTCGCCAAGTTCGCCTGGATGATCTTCGTCTTCGGCGCCTTCCTCGTCTATACCGGTGTCAAGCTCATCTTTACCGGCGACGAGTCGATCGATCCGTCGAAGAACCCGCTGCTGCTGCTCTGTCAGCGCTTCCTGCCGGTAACCTCCGAGTACCACGGCGCGCGCTTCTTCGTCCGCCAGACCGGCGCCAATCTCGGCAAGGTCGGCAAGCTCGTCGCCACACCGCTCTTCCTGGTGCTGGTCGTGGTGGATGTCATCGACGTCGTCTTCGCGGTCGATTCGATCCCGGCCATCTTCGCCGTGACGCGCGATCCGTTCATCGTCTTCTCGTCGAACATCTTCGCCGTGCTCGGCCTGCGCTCGCTCTACTTCCTGCTCGCCGATCTGATGGGCAAGTTCCACTACCTGAAGTACGGGCTCGGGCTGGTGCTGGCGTTCGTCGGGCTGAAGATGCTGTTGTCGGAGTGGTGGCACATGCCGATCACGCTCTCGCTCGGCGTCATCCTGGCGCTCCTCGGCGGCGCCGTCCTCGCGTCGTGGCTCTTCCCGCCGAAAGTCCCGCTCGAATTGCCTTCAGCGGGCGAAGACCAGCAGTAGCACCGCTCCCAGCGCCAGGCGGTACCAGGCGAACGGCGCGAGCGACCGCCGCCGCACCCAGTCGAGCAGGAAGGCGATCACCGCGTAGCCGGCGATAGCCGAGACCGCGATGCCGACGGCGAGCGCCAAGGGCGGCACACCGAGCGGCATGCCGCGCAGCACGTCCACGACCTGTTTCAGCGCCAGCACCAGCCCGATCGGAATGGCGAGCAGGAAGGAGAACCGCGCCGCCGCCGGGCGGGCGAAACCCAGCAAGAGGGCGGCAGTGAGGGTGATGCCGGAGCGCGAGGTGCCGGGCACCAGGGCGAGCGCCTGGGCGCAGCCGACCACCAGCGCCGCACCGAGGCCGAACTCGCCGAGCTCGCGGCCGCTGCCGCCGGCGGCGACGACACCCGAGGCCCGCCGGTCGGCGTAGAGCAGCAGGGCGCCGTAGAAGATCGCCGTCGCCGCGATGAGCCGCGGATCGCGGCCGTAACTCGAAATCCAGCCCTTGGCGAGCAGCCCGGCGATACCGGCCGGAATCGTCGCGAAGGCGAGCAGCCAGATCAGCCGTGCATCCGTATTCGCGGCTCGCTCCGCCGAGCGGAAGGATGCGAAGAAGACCCGCGCCATGCGCGCGAGATCGGCGCGGAAGTAGGCCACCACAGCGAGCAGCGTGCCGCTGTTGGTGGCGATGTCGAACTCGAGCCCCTGGTCGCTCCACCCCAGCAGCCGCGGCAGCAGGATGAGATGTCCCGACGACGACACCGGCAGAAACTCCGTCACCGCCTGCACCAACGCCAGCACCGCCGCCTGCCAGGAAGTCATAGGGCGATCTTATCGGGCGACTGCCGCCCGATATACTGCGCGTCCGATGAAAGGCATCGTTCTCGCCGGGGGTTCCGGCACGCGGCTGTACCCGGTCACCCGGGCGATCTCGAAGCAGTTGTTGCCGGTGTACGACAAGCCGATGGTCTACTACCCGCTGTCGAGCCTCATGCTCGCCGGCATCCGCGACATCCTGCTCATCACCACGCCGCACGACGTGGCGAGCTTCGAGCGCCTGCTGGGCGACGGCAGCTCCTTCGGCATCCGCATCACCTACGCCGTGCAGCCGCATCCGGGCGGCCTCGCGCAGGCCTTCCTCATCGGTCGCGAGTTCGTGGGCAGAGACCGCGTGGCGCTCGCCCTGGGCGACAACATCTTCTACGGCCACGGCTTCCCCGAAGACCTTCAGGCGGCCGCGGCGCGTGAACAGGGCGCGACCGTCTTCGCCTATCGGGTGCGCGACCCCGAGCGTTACGGCGTCGTCGAGCTGGGCGAAGACGGCAAAGCGATCTCGATCGAAGAAAAACCGGCCCAGCCGAAGTCGTCCCTCGCCGTCACCGGTCTCTACTTCTACGACAACCGGGTGCTCGACATCGCCGCCGGCCTCCGGCCTTCGCCGCGCGGCGAGCTCGAGATCACCGACGTCAACCGCGCCTACATGGCGTTGGGCGAGCTCTCGGTGCAGATCCTCGGCCGCGGCATGGCCTGGCTCGACACCGGCACCCACGAATCGCTCCTGCAGGCCTCGGAGTTCATCGGCGCGGTCGAGCAGCGCCAGGGGCTCAAGGTCGCCTGCCTCGAGGAGATCGGCCTGCGCATGGGCTACCTCTCGCCCGCCCAGGTCCTGCGACTCGCCGACGACCTCGGCCGCACCGAGTATGCCGACTACCTGCGGCGCGTCGTGCACGAGAAAGAGACCGGCGTTTGAAGCTCGTCGCCACGCCGCTCCCCGGCGTCCTCGTCGTCGAGCCCCGGGTCTTTCGCGACGAGCGCGGCTTCTTCCTCGAGGTCTGGAACGCCGGCACCTTCGCCGCCCAGGGGCTCGACGTCGCCTTCGTCCAGGACAACCACTCGCTGTCGCAGCACGGCACGCTGCGCGGTCTGCACGTGCAGCTGCCGAAATCCCAGGGCAAGCTCGTGCGCTGCACCGAAGGGACGATCTTCGACGTCGCGGTCGACATCCGGCGCGGCTCGCCGACCTTCGCGCAGTGGTTCGCCGTCGAGCTCTCGGCGGAGAATTTCCGCCAGCTCTGGGTTCCCCCCGACTTCGCCCACGGCTTCTGCGTCCTTTCGCCGCGCGCCCAGGTCCAGTACAAGTGCACCGAGCTCTACGACCCCGCAGGCGAGATCGCGATCGCCTGGAACGACCCGGAGATCGGTATCGAATGGCCGCTCGACGCGCCGCTGCTCTCGACCCGGGACCAGGCGGCGCGGCGCCTCGGGGAGCTCGCCGACCGCCTGCCGCGCCATACCGGCTGATCCGCGCGCGCCGCCCCTACCGCCCTCTACTGCGTCCGATGCCCGGCCCCGAGAGCCTGACCGCAGCCGATCGCGAACAGCTCCGCGACTGCGGCATTCCGCTCGCCGAAGCCGAGCGTCAGCTGGCGCTTCTCGCCGCGGGCGTCCCGGCCACCCGCCTCCTGCGCCCGGCGACGGTCGGCGACGGCATCGAGCGCATCCGCGAGGAGGAGGTTCCCGGTCTTCTCGAACGCGCGCAGGAAGCGCAACGCCAGGGCCGGTTCCTCAAATTCGTCCCCGCTTCCGGCGCCGCCTCGCGCATGTTCCGCAGCCTCGCCGCGGTCGCCGAGCGCTTCCCCGAAGGACACCATGAAGTCCTCCGCCAAGCCGCGAAAGAGGGCGACGTCGACGCGCGCGAGGTTCTCGAGCTCGCACGCCTCCTTCCCGTCATGGCTCTCGGAGAAGCCGTCGAGGCGCGCCGCCCCGGAACCCTCGCGCGACTCGCCCAGGCCACCGCTGCCCCGAGCCTCACCCCCTTGTTCGAGCTGTTCTTCGCCGGCAACCAGGGCGACGGTGGACTCGCCGCGCTGCCCAAGGGCCTCCTGCCGTTTCACTGGGCCGGCGATCGCCCGCATACGGCGTTCGTGGAGCAGCTCGTCGAAGGAAGGCACTATCTGAAGGATGGCGACGGCGCGAGCCGCTTTCATTTCACCGTCGCCGGCGAATTCCGCCGCCAGTTCGCCGACGCGCTCCAAAGCGCGCGCCGCGATCTGGCCCGCAGCGGCGAACGGTTCGAGGTCGCTTTCTCGGAGCAGTGCCCCGCGACCCACGCCCTCGCCCTCGACGACGCGGGCC
>JBGARM010000112.1:0-8727 GCA_044230215.1 Thermoanaerobaculia bacterium
CCTATCGCTTCGGCATCGCCGCGCCCAGGTACCCGTGCGCCTTCCCGCAGCGCGCTCGCGACGCCACCCACCCCGAAATCCTGATCGATCGCGACCGCTGCGTGCTCTGTGCCCGCTGCGTGCGGGCCTCGCGCGAGCTCGACGGCAAGGCGGCGTTCGGCTTCGAAGGTCGCGGGCCGGGGAAGTCGATCGCGGTCAACGCGGCGGCGGGGCTCGGCGGGACCGATGTCGAGGCGTCCGATCGCGCGGTTGCCGCCTGCCCGACCGGGTCGCTGATGGTCAAGCGGCTCGGCTTCGCCGTGCCGGTGGGCGAGCGCCTTTTCGACCAGGCCCCGATCGGCTCGACGATCGAGTCGCCGGCGGCGGAGAAGTAGGGGGATTCCCATGGCGAAACCCAGGATGGCGACCGTGTCGCTCTGCGGCTGCTCCGGCTGCCACATGTCGTTGCTCGACATCGACGAACGCATCCTTGCGCTGGTCGAGAAGGTCGACTTCGATCGCTCGCCGGTGAACGACATCAAGCAGATCCAGGGTGCGGTCGACATCGGCCTCATCGAGGGCGGCTGCTGCAACGAAGAGAATGTCCGCGTCTTGCGCGAGTTTCGCCGGCACTGCCGGGTGTTGGTCTCGGTCGGCGACTGCGCGATCAACGGCGGTGTTCCGGCGCTGCGCAACATGGTGCCGCTCGCGGAGTGCCTGCGGGAGGCCTACGTCAGCGGCCCGAGCGTCGACAATCCGGGCGGTCGGATTCCGGGCGACGGCGAGATCCCTCTGCTGCTCGACAAGGTCTGCCCCGCTCACGAAGTCGTCAAAATCGACCACTACCTGCCGGGTTGTCCACCCTCGGCCGACGCGCTCTGGGCGGCACTCGGCGCTTTGCTCGCGGGCCAGGCTCCCGAGCTGCCCTACGAGCTGCTCAAGTACGACTGAGGCGGCAAGGAGATTCCATGGAAAGCCTCGCCAGCAAGCGCATCGTGATCGAACCGCTCACCCGGGTGGAGGGGCACGGCAAGGTCACCATCCTCCTCGACGATGACCACCACGTTCTGAGCGCCCGCTTGCACATCGTCGAGTTCCGGGGCTTCGAGCGCTTCATCCAGGGTCGCCCGTTCTGGGAAGTTCCGGTGCTGGTCCAGCGCCTGTGCGGCATCTGCCCGGTCAGCCACCACCTGTGCGCCGCGAAGGCGGTCGACGGGATCCTCGGCATCGACCAACTGACGCCGACGGGCGAGAAGATGCGCCGGCTGATGCACTACGGTCAGATCTTCCAGTCGCACGCTCTGCACTTCTTCTATCTCGCCGCGCCCGACCTGCTGTTCGGCTTCGACGCGCCGGTCGCCAGGCGCAACATCGTCGGGGTGATCGCCGAGCACCCGGATCTCGCGCTCCAGGGCGTGAAGATGCGCAAGTTCGGCCAGGAGATCATCCGGGCGACGGCGGGCAAGAAGGTCCACGGCACCGGCGCGATTCCCGGCGGCATCAACAAGAACCTCTCCCTGGCGGAGCGCGACGCCCTGCTGGCCGACCTGCAGGAGATGCTCGCCTGGAGCGCCAAGGCGGTCGCGCTCGCCCGCGACTACACGCTGCGCAACTTCGAGGAGATGTCCGGCTTCGGCTCCTTCGACTCGAATCACCTCGCGCTCGTCCGCGCCGACGGCGCGATGGATCTCTACGACGGCAAACTGCGCGCGAAGGACGCCCACGGCGCGACGCTCCTCGATCAGGTCGATCCCTCGACCTACCTGGACGTCCTGGCGGAGGAAGTGCGTACCTGGTCGTACATGAAGTTCCCGTATCTGCGGCAGATCGGCGCCGCCGACGGCTGGTTCCGGGTGGGGCCGCTGGCACGGGTGAACGTCTGCGATTCGATCGACACGCCGGCGGCCGAGCTTGCGCGGCGCGACTTTCTCGCCGCGAACGGCGGCCAACCGAGCAACGCCACGATGGCCTACCACTGGGCGCGAATGATCGAGCTCCTGCACGCCTCGGAGGTGATCGCGCGGCTGCTCGACGACCCGGACCTCCAGGGCAACGATCTGGTGGCGCCCGCCGGCGAGCGCCGCAGCGAGTGCGTCGCGATGCTCGAGGCGCCGCGCGGCACGCTCACCCACCACTATCGCGTCGACGACGACGGCCAGGTGACGATGGCCAACCTGATCGTCTCGACGACCTGCAACAACGAGGCGATGAACCGCACGGTGGGCCGTATCGCCGAGCAGAAGCTCTCCGGGCAGCCGGTGATCTCCGAGGGTCTGCTCAACAACATCGAGGTCGGAATCCGCGCCTACGACCCCTGCCTCTCGTGCGCCACACATGCGCTCGGACAGATGCCGCTCGAAGTGACGCTGGTCGGTTGTGACGGGATCGAGCTCGATCGCATGTCGAGGCCGTCGTGAGCCCGACGGCGACCCTCGTCCTCGCTTGGGGCAATCCCGGCCGGCGCGACGACGGCCTCGGTCCGGCCTTTGCGGCGGCTGTCGATCAGCTTTCCCTGCCTGGATACAGGGTGGAAACCAACTACCAGCTGCAGGTCGAGGATGCGGCTGAGCTCGCCGGCTGCGACCGGGTACTCTTCGTCGACGCGGATCGCGCGGGCGGCGAGCCGTACCGGGTCGAGCGCCTTCGACCGGAGTCCCCCGGAATCGGCTTCACCAGTCACAGCCTCTCCCCGGGGCGGCTCCTGGCGCTCGGCCGGGATCTCTTCGGCGCCGAGCCGGAAGCCTGGCTGATCGGCATCCGTGGCTACGACTTCGATCGGTTCGGCGAGGGTCTCTCGCCGGGCGCGCGGGCCAACCTCGGCCTCGCCGTCGACTTCGCCCGCCGCGACCCCGAACTGGCAACGCGAGGATGACCATGTCCGAGAAGAAGCCCGTGATTCTCTGCATCGACGACGATCCCGACATCCTGGCGTACCTGCGGGTCGTGCTCGAGGCCGCCGGCTACGTCTACGTCGGGGCGGAGAGCGCCGAGGCCGGCTTGCGTGCCTTCCGCGAGACCGGGGCGGACGCCGTCATCGTCGATCTGATGATGGAGGAGGTCGACTCCGGCACCGCGTTCGTCCGAGACCTGCTGGCGCTCGGCAGCCGGGCGCCGATCTTCATGTTGAGCTCCGTCGGCGACAGCCTCGCGCAGATCACCGATACCGCCCCGCTCGGTCTCGCCGGCGTCTTCCAAAAGCCCCTGGCGAGAGAGCATCTGCTCTCGGTGCTCGAGGCGGCGCTCGCCGAGCCGCGGCCCGCCTGAGCTCGGCCGCGGCCGCGCGTGCTCAGGCCGTCGACGGTTCGGCTACTGGCGGGGGCGGCGGGGCCGGCGGGCGGGCGCGGCGCACCGGCAGGTCGATGGTCACGCTGGTGCCGCGTCCCTCCGCGCTGTCGACGCGGATGCGGCCGTGGTGGCGCTCGACCGTCTGCTTGACCAGAGCGAGGCCGAGGCCCGTGCCCGCCGGGGAGTGGCGCTTGGCGTTGGCGGCGCGGAAGAACTCCTGGAACAACTTGCCCTGTTCCTTCTCCGGAATGCCGATGCCGGTGTCGCGCACCCGGATGCGCACTTCGCCCGGCTCGCCGCGCTCGAAGCGCACCCGGACTTCGCCGCCGGCGAGGGTGTACTTGAGGGCGTTCGAGACCAGGTTCTCCATCATCTCCTTGAGCAGGTCGACACCGCTCGCGACGGGCGGGAGGCCGGGCTCGACGGTGACCTCGAAGGCGAGCCCCCGGCGCTCGGCTTCGTCGCGGAAGGTGCGCTCGGTCTGCGCGGCGAGCGAGTCGAGATCGACGAGGAGGTCGGGGATCTCGCGGGTGACGTCGCGCGTGCGGGCGATGGTGAGCAGTTGGCCGATAGCGCGATCGAGGGCGCGCAGTCGCTCTTCGATCCGCTGCAGGTGGTCGGCCTGCGCCGCGGTCACCGGACCGAGCAGCCCGCCGGCCACCAGCTCGAGCATCGACAGGCCGGCTGCCAGCGGGGCCCGCAGGTTGTGGGCCACCTTGAGCATGAACTGTGTCCGCTCCGCCATCAGCCTCTCGATCGCCTCGTTGGCCTGGGCGTCCTCAATGGCGAGCGCGACCAGGTCGGCGGCGAGGCGCAGGAACTCGGAGTCGCGGTCGCTGAAGCGGCCGGCGGTCGGGGCGTAGACGCCCAGCGTCCCGATCACCCGCGCTTCGGCACGCAGTGGCGCCAGCACCGCCGAACGGAAGCCGAGCGGGGCGAGCTCGCTCTTGTGCTGCTGGGCGGGATCGCCGCCGATGCGGCCGTGCACCAGGGTCTCGCCGTCGAGGATGCGCCGGTTGAGCGGACTCTGATCGACCCGGATGACGGTCTTCTCGACCAGATCCCGGGGCAGGCCGTGCGCCGCCACGTAGCGCAGGGTCTTGCCGTCCTCCGAAATGAGCTTCACCGCGGCCGCCGGCACCTCGGTCACGTGCGCGAGCTCGCGGACCACGGCTTCGAGCTTGGGCGCCAGACGCCGCTCGGCGCCGATGGCGCGGACCATCGCATAGAGGCCGTTCAGCCGTGTGTTGAGGTCGGCCAGCTCGGCGGTGGCGGTACCGAGCTCGTCGACGCGCTCGCGGAGCTGCCGCATGATCCGCGACACCATCGTCGCGGTGAGGAAGAGCGTCGCAGTGAGTACGAGCAGGAAGACCGTCGCCTGCGCGGGGCGGTCGAGCAGGTGGAGCGGCTGGCCGCGGTAGGCGAGCCCCCGGCTGGGCAGCCAGCCGGCAAGGTCGAGCCCGTGGAGCGCCCAGAGTCCTGCTGCCGCCAGCCCAGCGAAGAGGTGCGCGGTGGCGGGCGAGAACTGGATCGCGCCGAGGATGACGTGGAAGAGCAGGAACAGCGCGAGTGGACTCGCCGCGCCGCCGGTGAGGTGAACCAGGAGCAGCATCGCCGCGTAATCGGCGAGAACCTCGCAGATCACCACCCGTCGCTCGAGACGCGGGTCGGCGGTGAGTGCCGCCGCCCAGCGGGCATAGACCCCGGCGAAAAACGCGTTGTAGGCGAGGCTGGCGGCGGCGATGAGCAGAATCGCCGTCGAGCGCAATTCGAAGCCGAGTGCCGATGCGGCCCAGACTCCCGCGGCCATGAGAGGAGCGACCGCCCAGCGCAGGCGGATCTGCCAGAGCCCGCGCCGTCCCCAGAGCCGGGGTAGAGGAGGCATGGATTCCGCGGGTTTCGGCAAGCTGACTCGCGGGTCGTCGACGGTCAAGGTTCGCCTCTCAGATCCGAGGCTTCACTTCGGAGCGGGCTCGGCAGGAGCCACCAGCTCTTCCGCAGTGCTCGGCGTGAGACGCGCGGTCACGCGTTGATGGTGCACGAGATCGTCCAATGCCGCAAGACCCGAGGCCGGCGAGAGTGCCGGCGCCCCGGCAACTCAGCGCAGGGCAGTGCGCTCCGCGACCGCCGTCGAGGCTTCTGCCGCCAGCAGCAGCGCCGTCTCGAGGTCGCGCCAGATGTCGGCCGGGTCTTCGATGCCGACCGAGAGGCGCAGGAGGCCGGGAGTGATGCCCTCGGCGGCGAGCGCCGCCGGGTCGACCAGGCGGTGGGTGAGGCCCGCAGGGTGCTCGATCAGAGTGTCGGTCGAGCCGAGGGAGACCGCCGGCGTTGCGAGCTTCACGTTCTGCAGCACGAGGCGCGCCGCAGCGGCGCCGCCCGCCACTTCGAAGGCGAGGATCGCCCCGGCGCCGCTCATCTGCCGGCCGAGGAGCCCCATCGGATCGCCACCGGGGAGGCCGGGGTAGAGCACCCGCGTGACGCCGGGATGGGAGGCGAGGCGGTTGGCGAGAAGAGCTGCGCTCTCCTGCGCGCGACGCACCCTGAGCGGCAGGGTCGGCAAACTCCGGTGCAGCAGGTAGGCCGCCCAGGGGTGGAGCAGGGCGCCGGTGAGAATGCGCAGCTGGCGCAGCCCGGCGGCGGCGCTCGCGCTGCAGGCCACCACACCGGCGATCACGTCGCCGTGCCCGGAGAGGAACTTGGTCGCGCTGTGGATGCTGTAGGTGGCGCCGTGGGCCAGTGGCCGCTGCAGGACCGGCGTGGCGAAGGTCGAATCGACGGCGACCGGCACTGCTCCGGCCTGGCGGACGACCTCGGCGATGTCGATCAGCGACAGCGTCGGATTGCCGGGGGTCTCGATGAGGACGAGCGCGGTGTCGGGGCGCAGGGCGCCCGCCACCTCGTGGACGCCGACGAAGCTGGCTTCGATGCCGAGGGTGCCGGAGGCGAGCAGGTGATCAGTGCCGCCGTAGAGCGGCCGCACGGCGACGACGTGGCGCCCGCGGGCACAGGCGGCGAGCAGCGCGGCGGTGATCGCCGCCATGCCGCTGCCGAAGGCGACCGCCTGCTCGGCCCCCTCGAGCGCCGCGAGGGCCTCCTCGAATCGCGCCACCGTCGGGTTGTGCAGCCGGCCGTAGATCGGCGTCGCGGCGGTGGCGGCGCCGGCGGCGAAGGCGTCGAGCGCCGCAGTTGCCTGGTCGAGATCGGGGAACGGGTAGGTCGAGGAGAGGTCGATCGGCGGCGCATGGACGCCCAGGGCGGCGAAGCCATCACGTCCGGCGTGGGCGGCGAGGGTGTCGATGGAATCGCTCGAGAACCGCATAGAATTCGTCTCCATGGAGAAACAACAGAGTAAATCGCGGAGATCGGAGAGTCCATCGAATGTTCTGCGGAAAGCGGCCGATCCGCACTCGCTCGACCGAATCGACCGCGAGATTCTGGCTGCGCTGTCGAACAATGCGCGCCTTTCGAACAAGGAGGTGGCCGCCCGGGTCGGCCTCGCCCCGTCGTCGGCGCTCGAGCGCTTCCGGCGCCTGACCAGGGAAGGCTGGCTGCGTGGCTTCCACGCCGACGTCGATCCGCGCGCCTTCGGCCTCGGTCTCGAGGCGATGATCTCGGTCCGCCTGAAGCAGCATTCGCGCGACCAGTTCGAGGCCTTCAGGCTCTATGTGCAGACCCTGCCCGAGGTCGTCGCGGCGTATCACATGGCGGGCGGCAACGACTTCCTGGTGCACGTCCGGGCGCGCGACGCCGACCACCTGCGCGACTTCGCGATCGACGCCTTCACCACCCGGCCGGAGGTCGGACATCTCGAGACGGCGCTCGTCTTCGAGCACCTGCGCGGCAGCGGCCCGATCTGGCCGGAATAGGCGCGGCCGCCGCCGGCGAAAAAAGAAAAAGGCCCCGGAACCGTTCCGGGGCCTCTCCTTCACTACCAGGAGTACTGCGGGCTCAGTGGCCGGCGGCTTCGTTGCCGCTGTGGATTCGCATGCCGTAGAAGCTGCGGTGGACGAAGAACAGCGCCACGGCGAGGAAGCCGGCGGCGAGGATCTGCGTCAGGGTGTGCTGGCCGGCGGCGGTCATCTCGACGGCCATCTCCACGGCCAGCAGGCCGAAGAGGGTGGTGAACTTGATCACCGGGTTCATGGCCACGGAGCTCGTGTCCTTGAACGGATCGCCGACCGTGTCGCCGACGACCGTGGCAGCGTGGAGCGGCGTGCCCTTCTCCTTGAGCTCCACTTCGACGATCTTCTTGGCGTTGTCCCAGGCGCCGCCGGCGTTGGCCATGAAGATCGCCTGGTAGAGGCCGAAGATGGCGATCGAGATCAGGTAACCGATGAAGAAGTACGGCTCGAAACAGGCGAACGACAGGGTGCAGAAGAAGATCGTCAGGAAGATGTTGAACATCCCCTTCTGCGCATACTGGGTGCAGATCTCGACCACCCGCTTCGAGTCGGCGACCGAGGCCCGCCCGGCGCCGGCATCGAGCTTGATGTTCCGCTTGATGAACTCGACCGCGCGATAGGCGCCGGTAGAGACCGCCTGCATCGAGGCGCCGGTGAACCAGTAGATCACCGCGCCGCCGGTCACCAGACCGAGCAGGAACGGCGAGTGGAGGAGCGACAGCTTGTCGGTATCGACCGTCAGGCCCTTGGTCAGCATGACGATGATCGAGAAGATCATCGTCGTCGCGCCGACCACCGCGGTGCCGATCAGCACCGGCTTCGCCGTCGCCTTGAAGGTGTTGCCGGCGCCGTCGTTGGCCTCGAGGAAGTCCTTGCCCTTCTCGAACTGCGGCTTGAACCCGAACTCCTTCTGGATCTCGGCCTCGATGTTCGGCACCGCCTCGATCTGCGACAGCTCGTAGACCGACTGCGCGTTGTCGGTGACCGGGCCGTAGGAGTCCACGGCGATGGTCACCGGTCCCATGCCGAGGAAGCCGAAGGCGACCAGGCCGAACGCAAACACCGCGGGAGCCAGCATCCCGATGTCCCCGAGACCCGTCATGCTCACGAGGTAGGCGATCGACATCAAGACGACAATGCCGATACCCAGCCAGTAGGCCGAGAAGTTGCCGGCGACAAGACCGGACAGGATGTTCAATGAGGGCCCGCCCTCCTGCGACGAGGTGACAACCTCTCGCACATGCGCGGACTCGGTCGAGGTGAAGACCTTGACCAGCTCCGGAATGATCGCTCCGGCAGCGGTACCGCAGGAGATGATGATCGAAAGCTTCCACCAGAGCGACGTGTCGCCCGACAGATCCGGAATCATCAGCTTCGAAGCGACGAATGTCAGAATGACCGAAACCGCAGATGTGATGATGACCAGGCTTGTCAGCGGACGCTCGAAATCCATCTCGTCAGCTTTGCCGTATCTAGCCTTGGCAAACATCTCATTGATGAAATACGAGCCGGCCGAAGCTACGACCATCATAATACGCATCGCAAAGATCCAGACCAGCAG
>JBGARM010000113.1:0-8710 GCA_044230215.1 Thermoanaerobaculia bacterium
GGCGCTGCCGCCGGCGGTCAACCGGCACTCGCTCAAGAACCGCTATCTGCTGCGGATCGATCATCAGACGATCGGCAATTTCCTCTGGACGCTGCCCGCCACCCTGGCGCGCGACCTCGCCGCTCTCGCCTGGGTCCTGCTGCGGGAGCCGAGCTCGCTGCCCGCCTACGCCTGGCTCTGGCGGAGGCGGCGCGAGCTCGCCGCTCACCGCCGACTCGTCCAGCAGCGGCGGACTGTGCCGTCGCGTGCCATCGGCCGCTGGTTCCTGCGCTCGGCGGAGCCGCTGTGAGGCCGCTCCGGCATCTCCGGGTCGCGCTCGTCGGCTCGCGCGGAATTCCCGGGCGCTATGGCGGCTACGAGACGCTATTCACCGAGCTCGCACCCCGCCTCGTCGCCCGCGGCTTCGACGTCACGGTCTACTGCCGGTCTGCCCCCGGCGGCAACGGCGGCAGACCGCCGGCGCGGCGCGCCAGTCATGGCGGCGCGCGCCTCGTCCACCTGCCGACCATCCGCACCAAGCACCTCGACACGCCGGTGCACACCTTTCTCTCCTGCCTGCACGCGGCCGGCGAGCGCTTCGACGCCGCGCTGGTGGTGAACTCCGCCAACGTCCTCTTCCTGCCGCTCCTCTCCGCCGCCGGCACGCCCAGCGTCCTGAACGTCGACGGCATCGAAAAGCGGCGCGCCAAGTGGGGGCCCTTCGGGCGCGCCGTCTTCGCGCTCTCCGAACGTCTGGCCTGCTTTCTGCCGGACCTCCTGGTCACCGACGCCGAGGTGATCCGCGCCCACTACCTGGCGCGCTACGCGGCGCCTTCGGCGATCGTGACGTACGGCGTCGAGGCCCGTCCGCTCTGGCAGAGCGGCGTCCTGCGGCGCCTGGCGCTCGAAAAACGCAACTACTTCCTCTACGTCTCGCGCTTCGAGCCCGAGAACAACCCGCACCGCGTCGTCGCGGCTTACCGCCGCGTCGGCGGCGAGGTACCGCTCGTCATGGTCGGCGGCGCCCCCTACGCCAGCAGCTTCATCGCCTCGTTCACCGCTGGCGCCGATCCGCGCATCCGCTTTCCCGGGCCGATCTACGGCCGCGGCTACCGCCAGCTCCTGTCGCACGCCCTGGTCTACATCCACGCCACCGAGGTCGGCGGCACTCATCCGGCGCTGGTCGAGGCGATGGGCTACGGCAACTGTCTGGTGGTCAACGACACGCCGGAGAACCGCGAAGTGGCCGGCGACGCGGCGCTCTACTTCCGCGCCGACGCCCCGGCGACGCTCGCCGCGCTGCTCGAGAGACTGCGCGCCGATCCGCAGGAGATCGCCCGCCGCGGCCGCGCTGCGGCCGCCCGCGCCGCGGCGCGCTACAACTGGGAGACCATCGCCGACCAGTATGCCCACCTCCTGCGCGTCGCCGCCGGGGCGGCGCCGGGGACGGCGGCGGCCGGCGAAGAAGCGCGGATCGGCTAGACTTCCCCTCCGGCCCGACCGATGCTCAAGCAGCAAGCCCGACTCATCGCCAGCCTCGTCTTCCTGCTCGATCTCGCCCTGATCTCGGCGGCGTTCTTCCTCGCCCACGCGCTGCGCAGCCACCTCCTGCCGGCGCTCGGCTCGCGCTGGATTCCCGGCGCGCTCTATCCCGTCGAGCGCTACCTGCCGCTGCTGCCGCTCGCCCTCCTGCTCTGGTCGGTGTTGCTCTGGTCCTCGGGACGCTATCGCTCGCACCGCACGGTGCCGGTGCTCGACGAGGCCGCGGCGATCGTCCGCATCACGGTCACCGCATCCATCCTCTTCCTGCTCATCGTTTGGGCTTTCCGCCTGGACGAGCGGCTGCTCGACGACGACCGGCTGAGCCGGATCTGGATCGCGCTCTTCGCCTTCCTCACCGGCGCGCTCCTGCTGTCGGAGAAGCTCGCCCTGCGGATCAGCTCGCGCTACGTGCGGGCGCACGGCTTCAACTACCGCACCGTGCTCGTCGTCGGCGCCAACGAGGCGGCGCGGTCGATCGCGGCGTCGATTCTCGGTCACCGCTTCTGGGGCTATCGCGTGGCGGGCTTCGTCGCCGACGAGGACGAGGCGATGCCGGCAACCCTCGGCGGCCTGCCGGTGCTCGGCCGGGTGAGCGAGATCACCCGGATCGTCGAGGCGCAGGTGATCGACGAGGTCCTCTTCGCCATCGACCGGCGTGACTTCGACCGTTTCGAGGATCTTTTCCTCGCCCTGCAGGAGCAGGGGATCATCACCCGCTTCGCGCTCAACTTCTTTCCCCATGCCAAGGCCAGCGTGCAGCTCGAGGATCTCGACGGCGTGCCGCTGCTCACCTTCTCGACCGGGCCGACGAGCGTCGGCGGGCTGCTCTTCAAGCGCGCTCTCGACATCGTGCTGGCGGGGGTTCTGCTGGTGCTCGCCCTGCCGATCCTCGCCGTGCTCGCGGTGCTGATCCGGCTGTCGTCCTCCGGCGCCGTGCTGTTCCGCCAGACTCGCTGCGGCCGCAACGGCCGGCTCTTCACCCTCTACAAGTTCCGCACGATGAGCCCCGACGCCGAGGAACGCCGGCGGGAGATCGAGCACCTCAACGAGATGGACGGGCCGGTCTTCAAGGCGAAGAACGATCCCCGCGTCACCCGCTTCGGCCGCTTCCTGCGCAAGTTCAGCCTCGACGAGCTGCCCCAGCTGTGGAACGTGCTGCTCGGCGACATGAGCCTGGTCGGCCCGCGTCCGCCGATTCCCGACGAGGTGGCGCAGTACGAGCGCTGGCAGCGCCGCCGGCTGGCGATGAAGCCCGGCCTGACCTGTCTCTGGCAGATCTCGGGCAGAAACGAGCTCGACTTCGAACAGTGGATGCAGCTCGATCTCGCCTACATCGACAACTGGTCACCGTGGCTGGATTTCAAGATCCTCGCCCGCACGGTTCCGGTCGTCCTGTCGGGAAAGGGCGCCTCCTAGCCGCCCCGGAGCCCGCCGGCGCCACTGGCCGCAGCCGGCCGCAGTTCGATATCCTCCCCCTTCGCCATGCGCTGCCATCGGCTCCCGCGCCGCGCCCTCCCCTGGAGGGCGCTCTTCGTCGTCGCGCTCAGCCTCGCTCCGGCAACTGCCGCGCACGGCGAACGGCTCGAGCTCGAAGAGCTCGCGCGCGCACCGGTCGAGCTCACGGCGCCGCTCGCCGGCACCGCGCTCGTCGGCGGCGCGACCGCCGAGATCGCCTGGCGGCCAGCGGCCGGCTTCGACGCGCTTGCCGGGGCGACCGAGTGGGAGGCGTTCCTCTCCGTCGACGGCGGCCGGAGCTACCCTGTTCGATTGACGCCGCATCTCGACCTCGAGCGGCGGCGCTTCGCCGTTCGCGTCCCCGATCTGCCGAGCGACGACGTCCGTCTCCTGCTGCGCATCGGCGACGAGCGCGCCGAACGGGCGGTGCGCTTCGCGACCCGGCTGCGGATCGTGCGTCCGGCGTCGCCGGCGGCCGTCGGCGTCGAGGAGGCGTTCTCCACCGCACTGTCGTCGGCGCCCGGTGAACCGGCACTTCCCGGCGGCGCTGGAGTCCTCTTCTGGGTCGAAGGCGGCCGCGACGGCTCGAATCTCCGTCAGCGCAGAGCTCTGCCGCCCGGCACGCACTCCGCGGCCGTCCCGATCCTCCTCGCGGGCGGGCCACTGGCCCTCGGCAGCGACGACAGCGACGGCTTGCCATTCGGCGAACGCCCGGCGCGCGCGACCCACCCGGCCGCAGAGGGAGCGCCGCGCGTCGTCGTGGCCGCTGCCGAACCGCCGACCGTCTCCGACATCCTTCTCCTCATCCAGCGCCAGAACGAATAGACCGAGACGCCGCTCGCACGCGTCATCGTCTCGCAGCTCTACCCGCCGGTGGATCGTCCGCCGCGGGCAATCGTTCATTCGCACCGTCGCCGTTGGTCCGCCCAGCGGCGGCTTGGACCTTCGCATGAGGAGTCACCCGATGTCTCTGTCTTTCACTTTTCCGCCGCCGCTCCGGAGAGCTCTCGCCACCCTGGGCGCAGCCGCCCTCTGGACCGTTTTCGCGACCACTCCGGGCGCCGCCCAGACCGACAGCAGCAGCGACGCCGGCGAGGCGGCGACCACCGTCTCCGAGTCGATCCAGGTCGTCGCGACGCGGATTCCGGAGGCGGTCGAACCGGTTCCGGCCGCAATCACCGTCGTCTCCGGCGACGAGCTGCGCTCGCGCGGCGCCGACGATCTGCCCTCCGCCCTGGCTCTCGTCGCCGGCGTTTCGATCGCTCCCGGCGGCGACGGCGGCCCGGCGAGCTCGGTCCCCGAGATCTGGGGCCTGCGCGAGTTCGATGCCTTCCTGCTCGTCGTCGACGGCGTGCCGTGGGGCGGCGCCTTCAACCCGGCGCTCGCCACCCTCGACCTCAACAACATCGAGCGCATCGAGATCCTGCGCGGTCCGGCGCCGGTGATGTACGGCGCGACCTCGTTCGTCGGGGTGATCGAGGTGCTGCACTACGCTGCCGGTGAAGGCCAGCGCAGCGCCACGGTCTACGGCGGCAATCGATCGAGCGCCGGCGCTTCGATCTACCTGCCGCTCGCCGCGATCGGCGACTACCGTCAGTCGCTGGCGGCCAACTACGACAGCAAGGGCTCGAGCGCCGACCGGGCCGGCTTCGACCGCGGCCACCTGCTCTATCGCGGCGCTCTGGCCGCAGCCGGCGGCAAGTTCCGTTTCGACTTCGACGCCACCTTCCTGCAACAGGAGCCGGCGAGCCCGCATGTGCGCCAGGGTCGGACGCTCACCACCGCCACACCGCTCGACGCCAACCACAACCCCCGCGACGCCAAGCTCGACGAGAACCGTTTCCACTTCGTCGCCGGCTACGACCGCGAAGTTGCCGCGGGCGCCTGGACCACGACCCTGGCGCTCACCCGCACCGACCGCGACCTGACGCGCGGTTTCCTCTCGGAGGTGGATGAGGCGGCCAATCCGAACGCCGCCGGTTTCAGTCAGGACCAGAGCCAGACCGACATCTACTTCGATTCCCATTTCGCCCGGCGCTTCTCGCCGCAGGTGAATCTCGTCGCCGGCGTGGACTATCTTTACGGCAAGGGCCAGAGCGAGGGCGAGAACTTCGACTATCACGTCCGCCTCGACGGCTCCTCGCCGCAGGCGAGCGGCGACGTGCCGGTGCAGGAGAATACGGGCCTCGAGGACGAGCGCGGCTTCGGCGGGCTCTACGCCCAGATCGAATGGACGCCGCTCGAGCGCCTGCGCTTCGACGTCGGCGGGCGCTTCAACTTCACCGACGAGAAGCGCGAGGGGGAGGTGGAGGGCGAGGACGGTGCAGAGACCGACTCCTCGAGCCGCTCGGTGAGCCGCGGCAGCGGCGCCCTCGGCGTGAGCTACGAGGTCTGGAACGGCAGCGGCGAGGGCGACGGCCTCTGGCTGTTCGCCGACTATCGCGACACCTTCAAGCCGGCGGCGATCGATTTCGGTCCCGAGGCCGAGGCGATCGACATCCTCAAGCCGGAGACGGCGACCAGCACCGAGGGGGGTCTCAAAGGGCGGATGCTCGACGGCCGCTTCTCTTGGCAGGCGAGCGTCTTCCGCATGGACTTCACGAACCTCGTCACCTCGGTCGTCGTGGACGGCCGCCCGGCGCTGGTCAATTCGGGCGAGGAGCGCTTCAAGGGTTACGAGCTCGAAGCCAGCTATCGCTTCACCGATGCCCTGCGCCTGCAGGCGAGCTACGCCCATCACGATTCGAAGTTCGTCGATTTCGTGCAGCTGTTCGACGACGTGCCGACACAGCTCGCCGGCAAGCGGCTAGAGATGGCGCCGCAGGAGCTCTCCGCCCTCGGGGTCTCCTACTTCCCGGAGCGTGGCCTCAACGCCTGGGCGACCTGGAACTACGTCGGCGAGCGTTATCTCAACAAGCGCAACACGGCTCTCGCTCCGGCGTTCGACACCTGGTCGGCGGGCATCGGCTGGCGGCTCGATGCCTGGCGCTTCTCGGTCCTCGGCGAGAACCTCACCGACGAGCGCGATCCGGTTGCCGAGAGCGAGTTGGGTGACGCGCAGTACTACCGCCAGACGGCTCGCAGCTACGAGCTTCGGGTGTCGTTCGACTTCTAGCGGCTAGCCTGGCAGAGAGGCGACGGCGACGCGGTTGCGACCCGCGGCCTTGGCGCGGTAGAGCGCGAGATCGGTCTCGTGCACGAGCGCCGAGGCCGTGTCGCCGCGCTGTGGCACGAGCGAGCCGACTCCGAGACTGGCGGTGACGACGCTGCCCACGGGTGAGGCCGGATGCGGCAAGGCGCGCAGTTCGACTGCCTGGCGCATCGCCTCGGCGAGGGCGGCGGCCTGGTCGGCGCCGAGCCCCGGCAGGATCACCGCGAACTCTTCGCCACCGTAGCGCGCCACGAGGTCCCCGGCGCGGTGCGCGACGGTGGCCAAGGTCTGCGCCACCGTCTGCAGGCAGGCGTCTCCCGCCTGGTGGCCGCAGGCGTCGTTGTACGCCTTGAAATGGTCGACGTCGACGATGGCCAGGGCGAGCGGGGAGCGGGCGCGACGCGCCCGACGCCACTCGGCTTCGAGCACTTCGTCGAACTGCCGACGGTTCGCGACTCCGGTGAGGGCGTCGCGGCGGGCGAGCTCGGCGAGCTCGCGATTGGCGTCCTGCAGCTTCTGATTCACCAGCGCGAGCTCGATCCGTCCGACGACCTGCTCGGCGATCGTGCGGAAGAGCGCCAGATTCTCTGGCTCCAGCACCTCGCGATCCTCGCACTCGACGTTGAAGGCGCCGAGGACCCGCCCCTGGAAGCGCAGCGGAACCGCATACTCGCAGTGGATGTTCGCGTCGAGACCGAAGAAGTCGGGATCCTTGGCGACGTCGTAGACGAGCTGCGGCTCACCGGTGCGAATGGCGCGACCGACGATTCCCGCTGTCACCGGCCAGCGCTTGCGGGCGGGCATCGACAGGCCTGGGCCGAGCGCAATCGCGCGGTGCTCCCACTCCGTTCCGGCCTCGTTGGCGACGACGATCGCAGCCAGCGACAGCCTGAAGCGCTGCTGGACGAACCTCGCCACCCGACCGAGGACATCGCGCAGCTCGCCGCTCGCCAGCGCGGTCCGCGAAACCTCGCTCATCGTCTCGAGGAAGAGAGCGCGGCGCCGCGTTTCCTCGTAGAGCCGGGCCGAGACAATCGCGCCGGACACCTGCTCGGCGACCGCCGAAATCAGGGGCAACTGATCACGGAACGCTGCCGGCCGGCGGCTCTCGAGGTTGAGCAGCGCGACGACCTCACCGCGATGCTGGATCGGCAGACAGAGCTCGGAAGCGACGCCGGAGAGTGTCTCGACGTAGCCGGGGAACGTCGTCACGTCGTCGAGCAGCACCGCCCTGCCGCTCTCGGCCACCTGGCCGACGACGCCGCTGCCGAGCTCGCGGCTGTAGCCCACCCTGACTTCGGTCGGCAGCGAGCTGGTGACGGCGTCGCAGACGAAGCGGCCGGCGGCGCGATCGATCCGCACCAACGAGACGAGCTCGGCACCGAGCCGCGCGGAGAGCGTGTCGGTGATGCGCTGCAACATCGGCCAGAGCTCGAGATCCTCGGTGGTGATGCGCGCCAGCTCGTTGAGCAGCGCAAGGGGGTCGTTCGCCCCGCCCGCAGCCCGCGCCGACGCGCTGGCGCGCCGCGCAGCTCGCGCACCCGGGGCGAGCTTCGCCATGGTCAGTCCTCTCGCACCCGCCTGCGCCGCGGCAGCTCGCCGGAGAGGAGCTTCAGGGTGGTCGCGACGACCGCGTTCATCGGCGCGGCGTCGGCCCGGCCGCTGCCGGCGATGGCGAAAGCCGTGCCGTGGTCGACCGATGTGCGGAGGAACGGCAGCCCCAGGGTCCAGTTCGTGGCGAGTCCGAACGAGGCGCTCTTGACCGCGATCAGACCCTGGTCGTGGTAGAGCGCGAGGACCCAGTCGAACTCACCGCGAGCCAGGCGGGCGAAGAGCGAGTCGGCGCTCTCCGGCCCGTGCACGTCGATGCCGCGGCGTCGGGCTTCGGCGACCGTCGGCACCAGGAGCTCCAGGTCTTCGCTGCCGAGCAGTCCACCCTCGCCGGCGTGGGGATTGATCCCGGCGAGCGCGATCCGCCCCCCGGCATGGCGCTCGAGGCAGGCGAGCGCCTCGAGAACACTCTCGCGGCCGATCCGGTCGAGCGCCTGGCGCAGCGGCAGGTGGACGGTGAGCAGCGCCACCTGCATCTCCGGGGCCAGGAAGGCCATGAGGTAGTCGCGACCGTAGCGCGTGAGGCCGCAGGCGGCGGCGAGATAGTCGGTGTGACCGACGAAATCCGGCAGGCAGTGGGTCGCGATCGACTCTTTCGAAACCGGCGCGGTGACGACTGCATCGACCGCGCCACCGCGGGCGAGGTCGATCGCGGCGTCGAGCGCCGCCATGGCGCCGCGGGCGTCCGCGGCGTGCGACTGGCCGAGCTCGAGCGAGCGACGTTCGGCGACCGGATCGAGCAGCGCGATGCGGCCCCCGAGCCTCGCGAGCGTCGCACGGTCGGGCGAATGGACTTCGACGAGGCGATCCCAGGGGAACGTCGGCACGAGCGCCGTGACCGCATCGAGCGCGGCCCGCTCGGCGATCAGCAGCACCGGCGGGCTCGCCGCGCTCCAGGAACGCGCGGCGAGGGATTTCAGCAGAATTTCCGGGCCGATCCCCGCCGGATCGCCCTGGGTGAGGGCGAGGATC